>NZ_JBFTRY010000022.1:0-40872 GCF_056399745.1 Dyella sp. 01N36 | reverse complement strand
GGCAATTGCTGGGACAACTCGGCCATGGAAAGCTTCTTCAAATCGCTCAAGATCGAGCGCACCGACAACAAGGTGTATCGCACGAGGGCTGAGGCAAAAGCCGATGTCTTCGACTACATCGAACGGTTCTACAACAGTAAACGACGCCACTCGACCATCGGCTACCTCAGTCCGATACAGTTCGAGCAGCAGATGGAATTAGCTTAAGGTGGTGTCCACCGAACCGGCCGCAGTCCAGAAATTGGATCTCCACACATGTACTTTCCAGTCACTTAAGTCTCCCTCCGAAATGTCCGCTCCGGGTCGAAAGCAGACCTTCTACTTGGCTCGCTTTCGCCCTTGTTTACCCAGGATCGCAAAAAGCTCACCCATGGAGAGCCGGTCGTGCCAGATCTCCTCTAACGACAGGTGATGGACTCTATCCAGGTCGTTCGCGAGAACCTCAAACTCTAGCGCGTCGGGCCAGTCGCTCACGGGATAGCGAGCCCGGTAAATGGCCAATAACTCGTCATCCGGGCGAAGCAGGAGGGCCTGCCGCCGAGGAATGGCAAACGCGGAGGCGAACAACCAAAGGAACTGCCGGATGTCTTCTTTCGGCGAGCCGGGGAACTCACTGCGCCAAAGCTTCCCCATACATTTCCGCCCACGATAGAGCTCCATGCCCTTGTGCGATATGTGCAAGAGCAGTCCGCCGACAACGGAGGCGCCGATGATAACGAGCACAAAACCCACCATGTTGCCTCCTTGGCGACGATCCGCCGCGGGTCGAAAACGGAGCATGCAACAACATCAACTGCCCTCTGCACCTTCCTCAGGCGGCCCAAATGCGACGTAGCCAGCGATGAAAGGAAGAGTCCCTGCGAGAAACGAATAGAACGTCAGCTGATGCCATAGGGCCAAACCCGAAATCACGTACAAGATGGCCATGGCCAACGACAGAAAGAAACCAACAAACGGGCGCCGCTTAAGGCAAATGATTGTGGCAATGCCCAAGAACCCACATGCCACCCAACCAACGTGCGCAATGGGCGCCTCGCCTCTCATGCGCTGTATGACTGGCGTCGAGCTGAAAATGTGGAAGGCCAGATCGAATCCGATCGCGAACGGGCCAATGGACATCAAGCCCACTAGCCACTGCCCTATCCATCTAGCCGAAGCTGTTGACCCTCTCATTTCCCCTTCCCTATAGGCCATTTCCGCCTCGAAGATCCCCGCACCGTCTACTTTGGATTTCGACACGCCGGCCGAACGATTCCAACAATGTGTTGCGTCGACCGGCTGAAGTCGCAGTCGAAAGCGGACTAATCCTCTCCGCGCCGCAGGAATCGCCCTAGATGCCTCGGCCCTCCTAAAAGTCCCCACGCAACGAGACCAATGAAGCTAAGAACCCAACCGAGGCTCAATACCGGCAAATAGGGCCAGATCTCTTCATAGCCATCGATGCGATACGTGAAACTGTACTTCGACTTCTGGATTTTTCGGTCATAGTGCAATACGCCGGGTTCGAACTCGAACATATAGGGCTCAAACACCTTGCGCGACTGATCGGGAGATATGGCCTCATGCTCTGTGGTGCACCTGTTACCCCAAGGCTGTTCACAGGCCGTGAATGGCTCACCTAGAGTCACGTCTCGCTGGACAGAAAACACCCATGCAATCTGATACGAGCACGTAAAAAGAACGATCAAGCAAGCGTGAAGCAGCATAGTGAAGAGTATGAAGCACCACTCACAAAAATCCTGATCCAGAAGGCGCTCACGGAGTTGCTTCACCGATCCGTCCATTTCTTACCGCTCCATCCTTTGCATCGCCAGTGTCTGCTTCGGGTCGAAAGTGCTCTGACCCCTTTGTCCTCTTCAAGAATTGCAGGAATGCCGGCAGCAGCTTCCTCCGGGGAAATACCTGCGCAGGACACGGTGACACGATAGGTTGCTGCCATTTTCCCTCCGCCTACGGAAGTGTCCAACGCTGACCTGGGCAGCATCGCAAGCTCAGGGACATCGAGCAAGGTGGCGACGTCCGGAGCAAGAAGCCGAACGTCCATGGCAAACAGGCCCATCTTGACTAAGTTGCGTTCGCACGGTTTGTACAAGGAGCCGTTGATGGAAGCCCAACAGGCGAGTAACCGTTTCAGCTGTCTCGATAGACAACTGGAATTGTTACAAACAACGACCGCATCACGGCCAAAAAAGCATCGTCCCTAAAAAGCGTAACGACGTCACATTTCTCGTTGGGCCGAGTTGTCCGCCGTGATGGCGCTGGCTATCGTCGCCGCGCGTGGTAGTTGGTACCCATGGGATCTCGAGCGCTCGCGTGCCTTGGACGGATTGTTTCGTGCAAAGCAGGACCCGCATTCAAGGTCTTTGCTCTTTGGCCGATAGCAGCTTGCCGTCGATCTTTCCTTCGCGCAGAGAATCGTGACGGTGCGCCACCTTCGGTATTCCGGGTTTGTTGCACTAGCAACCAAGCATGCGCATCACTTCTACTGGGCCAAATTCTTGAGTGCTAGGGGGCATATGAGAATTTATAGGAACACTCGCCGGCAGGCGGGCTTTACGTTGATCGAATTGATGATCGTCGTAGCCATCATCGCGATCCTGGCAGCCATTGCGATACCTGCGTATCAGAATTACGTGATTCGTTCTCAGGTGATGGAAGGCTTTTCGCTAGCCGAAGGCCCGAAGCTCGCAGTCGCCGAGTACTACTACAACACGGGCACGTTCCCTACCACGGAAGCTGAGGCGGGGCTGCAGAGCGCCAATGCTTATGCCGGCAAGTACGTGGGCCGTGTAGATGCACTTTCGCGGCCCGGTAACGTTCTGGTGCACTTCGACAACACAGACGGGCAACAGGCCAACGCCGCCATCGCCGGCCTTCAGCTGGGGTTTGCCGCGGTAATCACCAATGGCTCGGTCCAATGGGTGTGTACCGACCGAAACATCAATGGCATCCCTCTTCAATATCTGCCCTTGACCTGTCGCTGATGCACGCTGAATAGTCGGTTTGGAGCCGTGCTCGCCTAGCCGATAATGCATGGGCCCATGACGGGCATTCGGACGGCGTTCGCGCTTTCGCCCCGCGCCCAGGTGCGGCCGCCGTCCACTTCACCGTTAACCCGCGGGTGGCCTGTTACCGACTGCCCCGCGGGACTGCCTGGCGTGACCTCGCATAAGCCTGCTTCATCGCAAACGTCACCGGACTGAAGCACGCATGCCTCGGAGCCGCATTCGTCGGTGCAGCGGCACGCGCACAACGGCTGGCACGTGCATGGCACGGGGGCAACCTTCAAAAGTCGGGAAATTTGATTCCCCGCTCCACGGCCAGACGCCTTGTCCTGGCATCTGGGCGAGCGCCGCGGTGCACCAGGGCATCGACAATGCGCTGGTTCCTGCATGTCACGGCGCCGCGCAATGCGCTGTTGCCGTTGGGCAGCGCAAAACTGGCGTCGGCTCCGGCCTCAAGTAATACGGCGACGTTCTCCGCCCTGTCCTCCCAGGCCGCCGCCATCACCGGCGAAAATTCATCTGGCTGCCCTGGATCGGGGCGAAGGCCGTGGCGCAAGAGCGCCTTGATCATCGCCGGTGAACCGTGTTGGGCAGCCTCATGCATCGCCATGCTGTCGGCGGCGTCTTTGCGCCACTGCGCTCCCCGATCGAAAAGGCTGTCCAGCAGCGGCACGTCGTCGGCAAGCACGGCTAACCCGAGAGGCGTTATCTCCAGGTCGCCGAACGGATAACTCTTGTTGGGATCGGGCAACGCAGCCACCAAGGCGGCGAGCCTTTTCCGATCAGGCCGCGAGGCGCCAGGTGCCGCGCCTCCACAGATGGTGTCACCCCGCATGTTTGCCATCGCCACGTCGTGCGCGGCAACAAGCACGGCCGGGTCACCTGCCGCCTTGGCAAGTGTGCTTGATGACGCGACGAGCAAGATGAAAAACAGGCATTGAAGTCTGCGCACGCAATCCCCCTGGCTCACCCTATCCCCCTCGCCCAAGACCGGTCATGTCTCGACGGTCCGCTTCTGCTCGAAAGCACACTTATTCACGAAACCCAGACGGGAAAGCGAATGAGCGGCTTCCACTGATCTTTGGCGCGACGCATGTACACATACAAACCCTGTCCGCAAAGGCTACCGCAGTGATGAGCCACGTAGACAACCGCGATTTCTCCATCCGGGGAATAGCCCGGAAGACTCACGGACGTCCAGCCAGTGGCTCCGGGATAAGATTCGTACAGCTTCTTCCAGGCCTCGTCCAACGATGCCTTGCCCGCCGCCATGGATTGACCGTCGAAAATCCGTTGGATCTCCTGCTCACGGTGCAGCCGCACCCCCTTGCATTCAAGGCTTTCCGGCAACGAAGCTGCGGAGCCGCTTCTGCGTTTCAGGTCGGCAAAAGCACCTGACTCATCGATCGACTCCAGATCGTCGCTCCCCCTGGGGGCAACAGTCGTAGACGAGAGCAGGACATAACCATCCTCGGCCTGGCACTGCGAACTCAGGGCGGCTCGCAAGACCGCCGCATCTTCTCGCTCTAATGTTTGCGCACTTGGGCCAGCCTGTGCTGACAGGCATGGCAATGCAACAAACGCAAAAGCTGCAACGAGTCGTTTCAGCATTTCTCCTCCCATGGCTTCCACTTGAAATGGTTGCAAGCAGGCATTCCTGATAGTCCGTTTCGGATCGAAAGCGAACGTTGTCGCCCGCAGGTGACCTTGGTTGGTGCCCGCCCCATGCTAGCGGTGATCGAGGTGGGCGAAGGCCCGGGACGGCGTTGCCCTGGCGACCAACGTTCGTGCGTTTTCCCAAAAGGACTCTTAGACTGCCGCCAGGAATCGCCACGGAGCTCGATGTGATGCGATGGTCTGGCTACCTGGTTTCGCTTTGCCTGCTCATGGCTTCCACGATCGGAAGCGCACATGCGGTGGCCAGCCCTCCGCCCGACGCCAGTGTCGTCCTTGGGCATTCGACTGTACCGCTGAACGGCCCGTGGCGATTTCACCTTGGCGACGATGATCGCTGGTCCTCACCGGACTTCGACGACAGCGGATGGGAAACCGTTGACCTCACGCCTGCCGCCGGCGCGCATGATGGCGATGTCGGCCTGCCGGGTTACGTCACCGGCTGGAGTCAACGCGGCCATGCCCACTACACCGGCTATGCCTGGTATCGAATGAAGGTCGCAGTCGACAGCGATAAAGGTAGCGCACTTGCCTTGGCTGGCCCGACGCTGGTGGATTCAACGTATCAGCTCTATGTCGACGGAAAGCTGGTCGGCGGCCCCGGCGGGTTCTCGCAGACGCCGCCCACGGTGTTCGCCGCCAAACCAACTGTCTTCGTGTTGCCCACGTCACCATCGACTCAAACGCAGACCTACGTCATTGCATTTCGTGTATGGCTGGATCCACTTGAAGCGGGTGCGGAGAGCGGCGGGATGCATGTTGCTCCCGTGATCGGCGCGGCAGATGCCATAGGCCAGCTCCATCAGACGCAGTGGTTACAGACGTTCAAGGGTTACGTGGTTGATGCGGTCGAGCCGCTCGCCCTGGTGCTGCTGGCGATCATGGTCGTGGGGTTGATGGCGAGCAGGAGCACCGACCGTTATCGATGGCTGGTCGCCGCGCTGGTCTTTCTGGCGCTTCTTCGCCTCAATCAGGTGCTGTTTTTCTGGACGCCCTATCTCAGCTTGCGAGGCTACGACATTGCCGTCACCGTACTGCTGAGGCCCCTCACGCTGGCCGCATGGACGCTGGCATGGCGCGACTGGTTTGGCGTGGACCGGCACTCATGGCTTGGGCGCGCCGTCGGCGCACTCACGGTGGCTTATGTGGCCATTGCATGCCTCGGCCGCCCCTGGTTTGCGCCCGAAGCAACCCATGGCCTCAAGCCATTTGCCGGCATGATCATCGAAGGCCTGCGCCTGGTATTTGCAGCGCTTTACCTCTGGACTATTGGCCTTGGCGTGATGCGATCGGCCAAGCCCTCCACCTGGCTGGCCGCCCTTGCAGCGATCCTTGTGGGCATAGGCCTGTTCGCGACGGAGCTCAGCGCCGTAGGAGTGCCAGGAATCTGGTTTCCGTATGGAACGGGGGTGTCGAGGAGCCAATATGCCTACGCCATCTTCATCGCGCTGTTGTTTGTGCTGATCCTTGTGCGATCCGTTGGCTACGCGAAGAAAGTAAGGGCCGGGGCCTGAGTACACTTTTCAGCCCCACCTCATGGGAGTGGAAGCACGGGAAGCGTCACCCCCTTGCCCTTTATTCACCTGATATCGAGCGCTCTCCACTTACAGCCGCGTAACGGGAGAAGGCGCATGTTGAGGGTGTGCCGAGGCACGGTTAGCCCCGCCTCGCGCCTCAGATTGTTTGCATGGCTTTGTTGTAGGTCCTCTGAGCTTTCTCCGCGTATGTCGGAGCCGCAGGCTAGCGCTTGCTCTTGACTTGCCAGCCGCAGGTCCACACTCGAGGCATCGCCATGTACAACCCCAATCAAGTGAACTCGCTTTACTTCTATCCGCACACGCTGCACTTCTCTCCCGTTCCGGAAGCGACGGACAGTGAGCAGCGTAATCGCTGGTTTCCGAGCTACAAAGCATCTGCCGCGAGCATGTGGGCAAAAACGCCGGTAGCGCAAGCCGGGCGCGCTCCTGAGCGCGATTCGCGCAACAGCGACAAAATTCGCCAGGGAATGGACGATGCCCGCATGGATGACGACGGTGCACCCATACAAGCGGCGCCCGGCGAGATTGCCGACGGGCGCTCAATCCTTGTTCAGTCGCCAGATCCCTTTACGCCCCGCTCAACCAAATAAGCACAAAGGCAATCCTCATGACCAGCATTTCGGGCAAGACCACCAACGGCTTTACGTATGAAGGCGACTACGAACACGCAAATCCGGATCGCGTCACATGGACTGCCATCTTTCGGCGCAGCGGTGTCTTCTTCGGCATGCGGCATGGTCGCGTCAGCGAACTTACGGGCGTCCCCGCCGGAGAGATCAGCGAAGCCGTCCAGGACGACATCGAGTTTGTTTGGGTCCAGGCGCGGTAACTATCCTGCAAGCAAGGCGCACGTCCAGTAGATGGCGATTGCCAGCTGCACGGCGAAGAAGAAAAAGCGAACGTTGACCGCCAAGACACTCAAGGAGACCAGGTGAGTGATGGATTGGGCCATGCGGGCTACCAGAAGCCACGGGGCCAGCCCATCAGTAACACCGCTGCGGCCGGTCGCGATGGCCACGAGAAGAAGACCGCCAACCACAGGGAGACTCTCGATGCAGTTGGCATGCGCTCGCGCCAGCCGCTGCAAAAATGGCGAGAGGTTCGCGTTATCAGGCTTGAACTCGTTGGATCGGGCGCGCCCGGAGACAACCAGATAAGAGCGAATGCCCTCCATGAGCACGAGCAAGAAGAGTGTCCATGCGATGAAGAGCGTCAGTACCAGGCTTGATGTGCTCATCGATCAACCCTCCCGCGTGCTGAGGCGGACGAATGGGGCGGCCGGGCCAAGAGTATCGGCTACCGGGACTTCATGGATACCGGACCTCAGCCCAGTGCCGCCACGATGAATGTCCGCCAGGGGGCGGAGGCGCACGTCGCCCCTGTCAAAACTTCGCTGGATAGCTTTTGTGCTCCGGCCCCTCAGCCGCAGAACGCCAAGCGCAGGCCTGGCAACCACATCGACCCAGACACGGTCGACTGCAGCTTGACCTGCATCGACAGGGCACGAACCGGGTCTGCCCCCTGCGCATCACGAAGAACGAGGCGATATCAAAAAAACCGTCTGTCGAGGGATAGCGACACAGGCCCTCTTGGGTCGGGTCAAGATTCGTGGTCACGGCTCAGCCCCGCCGGCCGCTCTGCGCGAGCAGCCCATTGGTCCATCGCCGAATAAAGTTGACTCCACCACCACAGGCGATCTGGCGGCCCGACGGTGCGTGTCGAGGTATAGACCATGTGCTCAAATGCCAACTGTATCGTTTCCTCGGGCTCACCATTGCTCTGGAGCCTGAGCAGTTCTGCATCCAGGGACAAGAGTCCATCCGCCAGCTGTGATCGAGTAAGCGCCATGCAGTCTATCGCCCCCAGGCTTCAAGACAGATCGAACAAACCTCTTGCATGAGTCTGTTATTCGCCACGGTAACCCTGCCGCACGACGGCGCTTCAATGGCCGGCGCGTGTCGATAAGCGCCGCGACGGAACGGTCGGAAGCAATGCCCCCATCCCGCCAAGGCGCGGACGATCATCGTCCGCCGCCCCGGTTGATCCTTCGGGCCGCATCCACGACCGCCGCGAGGTGCTGTCTTCGCGACAGGATCGGAGGTGGCTTCGATGCGGGCGCTCCCAACAGGCGATCCCACACATCGCGCAGGTGAATAGCGAGCTGGCCGAGAGCACTCGCAGAACGGTGAGTATCGAGGGGAAAGTGGCCGGCCACGGCTATCGCCTAAAGGGGACCCTGCGTGCGCCGAGATGGCGATCCAGGTGAGAAGGCCAGCGAGGAGTTCGGGCGAAGCTCCCGCACCTCTCAAGCTGCGCTTCCTCCCGTTAGTGGCCAGTTAAGCCGAAGGCCTGCCGCAACGACGAATCGTCAGGCAGAGCCCCTTTTCCGCAGCATCAAACAGGGCCGCTCTACTTAGGCAGGCTCACCACTGCCTTGAAGCCGCCGAAGATCATGCGCTTGCCGTCAAAGGGGCACTCGCTGGCGGCGTCCATGCGCGGATCTTTCATGAATTTCTCCATGCCGGCATCGCGGGCGGCCTTGTCGGGCCATTCCACCCAGGAAAACACCACGGATTCATCCTGCGTCGCCTGCACGGCGCGGCGAAAATCGGTGAGCTTGCCATCGGGCACGTCGTCTCCCCAGCACTCCACCACCCGGATAGCGCCGAACTCCACGAATATGGCGTCGAAAGTACGGGCGTGCTCGATGAATTTCTCGCGGTTGGCATTGGGTACGGCGATCACGAAACCATCGATATAAGACATGACTATCTCCTTCGCGGAAGGGGTGGCCGGCATGGTCACCTACATGGATGCGACGAACGAGTGCTTGCGGGATCGACACGGGGCTACGGCCCCACGATTTGACGCTCGAAGAGCCTCCAGTGCCCCTCGGAGACCACCTCGACGGCACCGCCCACCACCTTGATGGCTGTCTCGTCGTCGAGCGCATACCCTGGCACCGGCAACCGCGCGGCCCACGTCTCGGCGTCGGCCATCGTGTTCTGCGGGCACATGGCGTTGTCCAGATGCGGGAAGATCGAAAAGCCGACCATGCCCAGCGCGCCATCACCGCCGGCGGTCGGCTTCCAGCCCACGAACCTCTCGCCCACGTACGGAGCCATCACCATGCTGCCGGCACTCAGCCCCACATAGACCGTCTCGCTGAGCGACGAGAACAGATCCGCCAGGCCGGACTCACGCATCCAGTGGTGCAGATACAGGACGTCGCCGCCACACACCAGCAAGGCATCGGTTTGCCTGACCAAGGGGATCCAGTTCTCCTCGTCGATGCTGGGCAGCGCGGTCAGTTCAAGCATGCCTACGGACTTCCATCCCAGCTCGACCATGGGCGTCGGCGTCTGTCCGGCGATCTGCCGCCACGTCATGACCGCGGTCCCGGGCAGCATGCCGTACATCGCGGTGGGAATGCACAGAGCGGTCGATTCGGCGATGGGTTTGCCGAGCATGTCGACGAGCGCGTCGCGGATGCTCGGGTTGCTGACGCCGCCGGAGGTGAGGAGAAGCTTCATCGCGCTTTCCTTGTCCATCGAGAGCCGGGAACGGTCACGGCGGAGTGTGTGAGCGTTTGAACACTGCTGGGGGCTTCAGCAGATGAGTCAATCACGGCGTCGCTGACTCGCACAAGTGTAGGAGCCAGCTGCCGCGGACCAGCAGGCTCGCGCGATGCTGGTCAGGCAACAATCGCCTGCGGATAGGGTTCAAAGTCGATGCAATGCTTCTCCGCACCGCCCCAGAATGCTTCGCGCACGTACGGGGTCAGCGGCAGGCGGTGGCGCAGACGCTAACGCGAAGCGCTTTGAGCAGGCTCACAATCGAAGTGGTCGATGATTTTGACACCCTCTTTTCGCCCAGGCTGGCTTCCGATTGCGCCGCTGACAATTCCGAGATGGTAGCGAAAGCTACAAAGCCGTCCCGCGCCTGGGACGCTCTGCTGTTCAGAGCCATATAGAAGATAGAGGTCGGAGGTTGTTCTGCCACCGTCGGCGCTTGTGGAAATTTCGATCCAAGCGCCTATGTAACCCGCGACAAGCGATGGGCGTTCCGAGACTTTAAGAACCGTGGCTCGAAGCACTGATTCATCCTTCGCCATTGCCGTACCTGCTCCTGCGACGGCGAACATTGCGGCCAGAATTCCAGTTAGATTTTTCATGGCACAGGTGTTTGCTTTTGATCGAGTTTGCAGAGGGAGTTTTCGAGCAAACGGGACGGAGGTAGTTAAATCGACCAATGGCGGTTGGACTCAACCGCCTCCGCTCCATTTATCGTGCGTCTGTCGTTAATCAACGAGGGGACGATAGGCACGGATCACCGGCTTCGCCCTCTCCAGATCGTACCGCGCCTGAAGTGCCAGCCAGTAGAAGGCGGTGGTGTCGAAGGCAAGGGAGAGGCGGATGGCGACCTTGGGCGTGATGGGGTGAGTGTCGGCGATGAAGGCTTTGATCTGATCGGAGGGTATGCCGCTGCGACGGGCGAGTTGGGCGGGGTTGAGGGCGCTGGGGATCAGGTAGGCGTGCAGCAAGATGTCGCCGGGGGCTCGCAGGGGTTGCGAGGGGTCTACTTCCGAGTGCGGGGTGAGCTGGATCAGTTCCATGGTGGTTCCTCCCTGTCGGACACGGCTCCGCAGCGGCTCAGGCGCTTACAGCGCTCCGTGTCAGTGAATGCTTGGCAGCTTTGTCGGTGATCGCCCGAGTGCAGCGCATCGCCGTGCCGGCCGATGCGCTGAAACGGCGATCATCGGAGGCGTGTGGTGTTCACTCGAGGCTCGTCACCGAGCAGGCGGGCGTACTGCTGAAGGCAGTGGATGGCCATGCCCAGGCTGGCCGTGACGGCCACGGGAAGCGGCCATGGCAGCGCTCTGCCGGGGAATCCCCGTGCCTGCGCATGGCGGCACTGCTCGCTGTCGAGACGCAAGCGCGAGAGGGCCAGCACCGCCAGGGCGATGTCGCCGCGAGTGACAAGACGCAGGGTTTCGGGCCATGCGACACGCGTGCGCGGCGAGTCGACAGACTGAGCAGTGAGGGTGTCGTCAGGGGGAACGGACGAGCGAATGCGTACCGTATGATCGCGGGTAGCCATGATCAACTCTCATTCAGTTGTTGATGGTTAGCGGGTCGTGGGTGTTGAAGCACTCACGGCCCGCGCCTCATGACCTGGTGGCCATGGTCATTCGCGAGGCCGTGCAACACGGCAGCGCGAATGACCGACTGACCCTAACAAGCAAGCTTGGTAGCGTCTGTCAGGGTTGGGCGAGATGGATGTCCGCGTGGCCACAGGCGAGCGTGAGGGCTCGGGGCTGACAAAATGTCAGCGCATGGTCGCCACTGGACATATCGGCCGCGATAATCGCTACCGCTCGAAATCCCCGTCAGCTTTTACCTTCGTTGACCACGTACGTATAGAAGCGCACTCGGCCGTCCTCCGGCACCTGATACACCCCTTGCACCTCATAGGAAAAGCCCGGGAACCGGTTGCAGCTTTCCTCGAACGCCAGGAAGTAGTCGATCATGGGTTGCGCGCGATCGTCGTAGCGCTCGCCCGGTATCACGATGCCGATGCCCGGTGGATAGATCAGCGCGAGAGTGGCTGCAATGCGACCCTTGACCTGATCCATGGGCACGAAATCCACGCGTCCGCTGACCAGCGCTTCATTCGCTTCGCGTGCCGACATCGCCTGCTCCGGGAACGATTCGTAGCGGAAGCTCAGGCGCTGCAATTCCTTGACGTTCTTTGACGCATAGAACTCGTGCATTTCCTGCGCGACCTGACGCACGGTATAGCCGCGATATCGCACCTGGTACTTGCGTGACAGAGCGGGAAGCACCTGATCGAGCGGATGGTCTTCGTCATAGTGATCGCGGAAGCGCTCCAGTGCAGCGAGCAGCATCGCCATCTTGCCCTCGCCTACCGCGGGCGTCATCAGGAAGAGAATGCTGTTGAGGTCATTCTTCTCCGGGATGACATGGTTCTCCCGCAGGTAGTTGGCGATCACCGTGGCGGGAATGCCGCTGCTGGCGTACGCGCCCGTCCTTGGATCGATACCGGGGGTGGTGAGCATGAGTTTGGTCGGGTCCACCATCGCGGCGTCGGCTCCCAGATGCCGATAGCCATGCCAGGTTTCCTGCGGGTCAAGCTGCCAGTACTCCTGTTCCACAGCCAGTACATCGGTGGGCACGTCCTCCCACTTGACGCGTTCGCCCTGGTATTTCACGGTGTCCGGCACGAACGGATTGAGGAAGCCGGCGAACCGCTTGCGTATCGCCTTCCTGGCCTCGATCCCCAGTTTCACCATGTCCTCCCACAGCACGCGACCGGCCTTGTCGGCATGCATCTGCGCATTGACATCCAGGCTGGAGAACAATGGATAGAACGGTGACGTCGACGCCTGAAGCATGAACATCTCGTTGAACCGCTTGTGGTTCACGCGAAATGGCTGTTCGCGGATATGCGCGTCGCGCACATGGATCTGCGAGGCCTGCGAAAAGCCCGCCAACTGCTTGTGCGTCGACTGGGTGGCAATGATGCCCGGGTCCTTGTCGGTCAGCGACAGGCTCATGCCGAAGTGATCCTTCATCAGCGGATGGAAGGCACCAAAACCGGCCCACGCCTCGTCGAAGTGGATGTACTCGCAGAGATGGCCGATCTTCTCCAGCACTTTCTTCGCGTTGTACACGGTGCCGTCATAGGTGCATTGCTCGATGATGGCAACGCGGATGGGCCGCTCGCGCTTCCAGGCATCGGTGTCCTTCAGGCGCGGATGATGCTTAATCTTGTCGCGTATCGACTCTTCATCAAAAGCAGCCCAGTCGATCGGGCCGACCATGCCGAATCCATTGCGATCGGCTTGCAGATAAATGGGAATGGCCCCGGCGAAAACCAGCGCACCGTGGTGATTGGACTTGTGATTGTTCCGGTCGAACAAAACGATATCGCGACTGGTCAGCAGCGCCGTGTTGACCACCTTGTTCGATGCCGAGGTGCCGTTGAGCACGAAGTACGTCCGGTCGGCCAGGAACACACGCGCCGCGGCCTGTTGCGCAGCCAATGCGGGCCCTTCGTGGATCAGCAAGTCACCCAGGGACACCATGGCGTTGCAGATGTCATCGCGGAACACGTTCTCGCCCATGTGCTCGTAGAACAAGCGGCCAGCCGGATGGCGCATGAACATCTGCCCGCCCTGATGACCCGGGCAGGCCCAGGTGCGATTGGCGTCAAAGTCGTATTGCATCAGCGTGCCGAAGAACGGCGTGAGCAGGCTCGACACGTATTGCTCCACCGAGGCCGCCAGGCGCTTCTCGTAGAAGTCGCGGCTTTCAAGATCAGCGATAACGACGCCGTCCAGCGACTTCAGGAACGGATCGTGGAATGTCTCGTCGTGGCGGTCGCTCATCATGAAGATGGGCATGCGCAGGCCGCGCGCATCGCGGGTTTCGATAGCGACGGGCGCCAGTTCCCGCGACACCACGATGGCACCCACATCGGCGCCAGATCGAATCGCCTCTGCCAAATCCCGCGGCGACACTACCGACGTGCGGAAATGCAGATCCTGCTCGATGACGCTGCTGACCTCCTCGCTGCGGTCACCTGCAACGAGGATGCGGAAATAGTGCGTGAAGGGGATGCTCATGGCGACCACTCCCTGGAAAGGGCAATAAAGGTCGAACGGCGTCTGCGGTGATTGCAGTTTCCTGAGAATGCAGTGGGCGCGTGCTACCCGCGCTGCACCAGCGATTGTCGGCGAGATAACGTGAATCGGTCGCGAAGCGATCACGACGCAAGTCGCGCATGCGTACGATGGGTACCGGCGTCGATGCCATTGCGGAAACATGCACGCCAGAATGCCAAAGGAAATACTACTGAGCGGAAACCACGCAAAACTACATAGGTAGGCGCGATGGTGATCAAGCGAAAGCGGGTTGGATCCTGTTGGCGGGAAACCTCCGTTACGAATCACCGAGCCTCAGCATTGAGCCTGCACGTGGTGACCTTCAGACCTGCTGCGGTCGGGGAAAGTACAGCATGGTTGGCGCATCGGCCTGGGCAATCTCGACGGTGACATGCGCCAATTCTTCATGGATGGACAAATGCCCGCGCACCAGGGCCGGCGTCAGGGGTGCGTCGGTGACGAGGCCCAGGATGCAGGCGTAGCGGCCTTTGCCCACCCGCCAGACATGGAGATCGCTAATGGACGTGCCTGGGAGCTTGTCGGTTACGACATCGCGGATTTCTTCCACTACGGGCGCATCCATATCCGCATCGAGCAAGATGCGACCAGACTGCTTGAGCAGGCTGACGGCCCACTGAGCGACCAGGACGGAACCCACGACACCCATGACGGGATCCAGCCAAGAGATGTTGAGAAACTTGCCACCCAGCAGAGCGAGGATGGCAAGCACCGATGTGGCCGCATCAGCAATCACGTGGAGATAGGCTGAGCGCAAGTTGATGTCATGGTGGTGATCGTGCGCGTGACCATGGCCGTGATCGTGATCGTGATCGTGATCGTGATCGTGGTGATGATCATCTTTCAATAGCCAAGCACAAAGCAGGTTGACGAAGAGCCCCACCACCGCGATTGGAATGGCTTGGTTGTAGTGAATGGGGCTGGGTTCACCAGGTGCTCGATGGATTGCACAAGCATCAGCACAGCCACCACGCCCAGTAAGAGCGCGCTGCTATAACCACCCAACACTTCGATCTTCCAGGTGCCAAAGGCAAAGCGGCTGTCTGTGGCCAATCGCCGCGCCAGGACATAAGCCCCCGCGGAGACGCCCAAGGCCAATGCATGGGAACTCATGTGCCAGCCGTCTGCCAGGAGGGCCATGGAATTGAGCCAGTACCCGCCAACAATCTCTACCACCATCATGATCGCGGTGATGACGACGGCCCGCAGGGTGTTCTTCTCGGCAAGCGGATTGCCTTCGTTGAACTGGTGGGGGTGCTTGAAGGGCGATGGGTCAGGGATCGTCACGACGGGTATCTCATACATGGTATACCCCCCTATACTATGCGCATCATCAGGAGATCACCATGTCTCACACCATCCAGAACAAAAAGTCCTTGATCACGCGGGTGCGCCGCATCAGCGGCCAGGTGGCGTCATTGGAAAAGGCGCTGGAGGCGGACGCCGACTGCGATGCGGTGTTACAACAGGCCGCCTCGATACGCGGTGCGGTCCAAGGACTGATGAGCCAACTGCTGGAGGAACACCTGAGGGAACATGTGGCCGCAGCCAACCCAAAGGCGTTACGGGAATTGGAACCCGTGATGGCCGTGCTGCGTAGCTACCTGCGTTGATGCCGCTTCCATCGGAGCCTGTGCCCCAACTTGCGGACAAACCAGGGCCCTGCCAAACGGAAAGCAGTCGCTAAACAGGCCTTCCGCTCCCCATCAGCTTCGGATCCCAACCCGCATGCTGAGCCCCGGCGTTGTAGGCAGTCCGAAAAAACGCCAGCAGATCGCCATCCGGGTCTTTCGATAGGCGCAGGCCGTCGTAATCCAGGATGAACTCGCCCATGGCCGAATCCCAGCGAGCGCTTGCCGGGCTGATGGGTGCGCCTTCGATGCCTGCGGGCTGCGGATAGGCAAATGAATAGAACGCCGGCTTCGGATACGCGGCGCTGCCAGCCCACCAACCCATCTCGATCAACTCGGCGTTCATCGCATTGCGGCGGATATAGTCGGACTTGGGTGGGGGCGCGACGGGTTTGCCGTTGTACAGCACATCGCGGATATCGAGCGTTCCCCACATCAGGCCGATGGGTTGCGTCTTGCCCTCGAAGGCACCGCGGAAAACCTGCATCACGCGCTGTGTGCTCAGCATGATGCGCCACCAGTGATGGGCCAGGGTTGGCTCATACGGGCGAGGCTCTTTGTCCTGGTCAAATGGAATGGGGTTGGCCACTTCTTGTGGCATCAGGTTGATGGATACGTCGACACCTAGCTTGCGCAGCAGGTCGAAGAGCCGTTCCACAAACTCAGCCACCGACATCGGCGCCAACTCGAAGCTCCCCGAGCTGCCCCAGCTGGTGACACAGATCAGCTCGTGCGCCATCAGGTCGACGTTGACCTCATACACACCACCCGCATAGTCGATCGGCCCCGTGGTCAATCCACGTGCGCTCATCGCCATCGCGATCGCGGACCACTGCGGCTGAAACGGTGCCTTGAGCTTCAACTTGCCAACGGCTTGCAGACCCATGTGCAGCAAGTACTGGGTACCGGCGAAGTCCGGGTACGAAAGTTCAGGCCATGGGTCGCGATGGCTATCGTTCGTGGCAGGCATGGCAGCGTCCTTATCGGAGGGAAAGACGTCGACTGCAACGTGACGCCGCAGCCATTGCGGGCGCGGCTCGCCGAGCCCTGCCCGATCGACATCGACGGCGTGTTACGGCTCGCCGCCCTGCTCTTGCCACTGCTTGAACTTCGCGCACATGTCCTCGGTCCAGCGAGGCTCGCCGCACGACGGCGGCGGCATGTGACCACTGGATACCGATTTGTAGATGGCGTCCGCATGCTGGAACACGCTGTCGCGGTCACCAAGGTCCATGCTCTTGATCATGTGAGCGACATCCATGCCCGTGAACATGGGCAGGATATCGCTGGCGAAACTCAACTTGGCAGGCGTTGGCATAGGTCATCTCCCGGAGGGAACGCAGAGCACCGGAAACTCCCGGCAGTCCGCCACACGCTACGCCGTGCAACGTCAAAGAGCCGTCGCCTGATCGGTGGCCGCGCCTTGCGCGCGGCCACCCTCCCTCGGATTACTTGCCTTCGGGCACGAGATTGGCCAGCTTGCCCTTCTTGTCGAACTGGCAGCTGAAGTTCTTCTTGCCATCCATGCCGGCGTCGGCAACGCCGGTGATCGTGTAGCCAGCATCGGCAGCCTGCACCGGCTGCAGCTGGATATAGTCGTTCTTCACATCGAACTTCTTCGCCGCCGCATCCAGGCAGCGGGTGGTCAGCTTGCCGGGATCGGGTCGGTCCGAAGCAAAGGCGTGCGAGCTAAGGACAAGCGCTAGGGTAGCGGCCAGGAGCAAGGAAGCGTTGCGCATGGGTCTATCTCCGTTCGAGGCACGAGGCCGAAATCATTGTTACCGGAGTGTGCATTCCGTTTCCTTGCGGCAGGATGAATCGCACGCACAGATAAAGCGGGTCGCAGTCAGCTTGCGTCGTGAGCTGTGTGTCGAGAAATGGTGTAGGCAGGTCCACTGCCACCATGGACGCTATAGAAAATGCGATCTCATGCTTGCTACTTTCTGCCGGGAGAGGTGGCGGGAGTGGGCCCGATACGCTTACGTCCCAAAAAAAAGGGCCGGAATCCCGGCCCTTCGTCTTCACGCAGCGATCTGGATGACTACAAGTACTGCATGGTGAACGTCATCGATGTATTGGCCGTACCGGGTGTAATGGCCCCTGTGCGGTAGTAGCGCGCCTTGAACGGAATGGTGTAGCTGCCGCCCGTGCTCTTGGTGTACCCGCTGAAGGACTGATAGCTACTCAAGGGGTAGGCGGCGGTCCCGGCGGAATTCAAGAGCTGCACGGCCACGCCGGAAGCCGACGAGCTGCCATCCAGAGCAACAATCGACTGACCGCTGTTCACGACGGTGGTCACTGGGTCGATGCGGTACTGAATGGCATTCAATCCAGCGGGACAGTTATTGAGGCTGACATCGAAACTCACGGCAGTGGTCGTGGCGCCAACGCTGGCCATCTCACTGGGCGAATGGGTACCGAGCGGCACCGTGACATTGGGCGTCGTGCACGCCAGCGAAACGATGGTGACGGGCGTGACCGCAAAGGTGTCAAGCTGGCTCGTCTGCGTCCCTGCATTCGTAACGGGCGCAAAGTTCAGGACGACGACGCCGGGTACAACGCCACCCGTGACAGTGGCTGTCTTGACCAGCGCAATGGCAGTTTGCACGCCTTCCGTAATGGTACCGTTGAGGTGTGTCCATATGGGACCGTCATAGGTCGTGGTGAATCCGTTCCAAGCGGACCAACCGGCGTAGCCGTTGTAAATCGATCCCACCACGGCAATGCCCACGCCCGCCACGTTGGTTTGATAGACCGAGGCGGTCCCTGAGCCCGAGGGAATAGCGACTGAAACAGCCGTGGGCGAGGTGAAAGACATTACCTGGCCTTTTCCGCCGACGTAGCCGTCGGAAGCCGTGCAGCGATAGAGCGCGCTATTGCTGACGCTGTAGTACCAGCTGGTCAGCAGCGTTCCGACGGCCGCATCGCGCGGCACCGAAACCGTGCTTGGCAGCGTCACCGTAAAGGACTGGTTGCCGCCCGTGCACGATGATGAGGCTGCGAACGCGCGGCCTGTAAAGAGAATCAGCAAACAGGCAAGCAAGATGAACTGCCTGCCGGTGCGCCATGTGATATCTGTTTTCATGTGATTGGCTCCAGCGGACCAGGACGTTAGCGACAAATCGCGTCGGTCGTTTCGATATCGGCACGCGAGCTCCTGGCACGCGCCGGCAACTGATAACTGACGCGACACTGCTTGGCCTCGTCATCACCCCAACGCACCTGCAACGTCCCGCCCTCTTCCGCGCCACGCACAAACAACTGCCCACCCTGACCCACCACGCCGATGCTCTGCCCATGGGCATCGAGCACTTCGGCGCCAAAGGGAAGCGCATCCCCATTGGGCTGCTTCGCATGGATCAGCACAGCGCGGCCGCTGGTGGTTTCGAACTTCAGCGGAATCACCGCACCCGCGCGCGGCGCCGTCTGCAGGCGGGTGGTCTGCAATTCCACATCGCTGGAGGTGCCCGCCGGATCGAGCGTGACGTCGTTCATGCGATACGGAATCAGGTTGGTGGCTACCGCGTAGCCGCGACTGTCCACGGTGGCCTGACCGCTGCTGCTGATCCGGGCACCCTTGGCATCCGGCGCCTGGATAATGCCGATGGGGCTGCTGAGATCCAGCTGCGGCGACAACGTGACGCCACCGCCATGCACCACCACACCACCGGCCGCACTGGCCGACGCCTGCTGGTAATGGCTGGAGTACGAGTAGCTGCCGTTGAGGTTGGCGTACGGCGCCTGCCAGCCCAGCGTGCCGCTTGCGGATGTCTGCGAGCTGCTGTTGTTGTAATCGCTGTAGGTCGCGTTGCCGCCGTAGTTGAACTCGCTGTTCCTGCCGAACGTGCCGATGACGCCGACGCGGTCGTTGCTTCCCATGACGTCGTCATGGGTGGCACTGAAGGACAACTGCGGTGCGTTGCGCGAGGACGGCCCACCCAGCGGGATCGATACATTGACACCGAACTGGTTGTCGTAGTGCGAGCCGTTGTACATCGGGCCCGCCGAAAACGTGCGGCTGGCGGTGACGCCGAAGTTCACGCGCTTATACGTGTTGGTGTAACCCATCTGGTAGGTGGTGGCATTGGTCATGCCATTCCAGTAGGTGTTGCGCGAACCGTTGAAATACAGCTGGCCGTACTTGCCGCCAAAATCCTGGTTGACGGTGACGTTGAGGCGCTGCTTCTGGCGCATCGTGTTGAGCACATCCATGCTGGACGTGCGCATCGAGGTCATCATGTCCTGCGTGAGTACCGCATCGCTCAGTGACAGGTATTTGCCGTTCGAGTAACGGTAGGACGCCAGCGCGAACGTGGTGCCCGAGGTGGCAAACACCTTGGAATAGGAGGCACGGTAGCTGTAGCCGGACAGCGACTCGGCACCCTTGAAGGTCGTGTGCGAGTTGGTCACGTCCAGCGCGAATGCGCCGATCGACGTGTTGATCGCGGCACCGCCCAGGTAGGAGTGGTACAGGTCGCGATAGGTGGACTGCACGCCACCGTAAACCGTCAGCCAGTTATTGATGCCACGCTGGTACGTGCCTTCGACGAAGTACGGCTTGTCGTTGCGCAGAGCATCGTTGCGCACCTGTCCGTCCGTAATCGCCCATCGACCCACGCCCGGGCGCAGCAGCATCGGCACGGCCGAATACGGCACGATGAAGCTGTGCATGCTGCCGTCGGCTTCAAACACGCTTACCGTCAGATCGCCGCCGTAACCGGTGGCATACAGATCGTTGACCACGAAGGGACCCGGAGCCACCGTCGTCTGGTACAGCAGATTGCCGTTCTGCCGTACCTCCACGCGAGCCTGCGTGTTGGCGGTGCCGCGCACGGTCGGCGCGTAACCCTGCTGCGAATCCGGCAGCATGCGGTCATCGCTGTACACGGTAAGGCCGCGGAACGGCGTGGTGTCGAACACGATGCCCTGGGTGTAACTATCGCCAACGGTGAGCTGGGCCTTCCACGCGGTAATGTCGTGGGTGGCCGTGGTATTGACGTTGGTCCAGTGCTTTTTGCCGGTGCGCTCGTCCCACTGCACGTTCTCCTGGCTGCGCACGCGCCAGCCCGCCACATTCAGCCCCAGGTTGAGGCCGAGATAGGCGTTGATATCGTTGGAGCTGTAGCCGCTGGCCTGCGCAGGTGCAAACGTGCCGCGCTGCACCGACACGTACTGGCCGGCGGTATTGAGCATGTAGTTGCCTGAKGGAGCCGCCGTATACGTACCGCCAGGACCCGGCACGTAATACTGGCTGCCCTGCACCTGCAGCGGCGTGCCGTCGTCGGCCACGGCGGTGCCGTAGCCCGGATGGCGCGGACCTGAGTAGCTCTGGTTGAGCGAGTAAGCGTTGAAGTTGTAGCCGACCAGCAAGGCGGTTTCGCCCTGGTCCCACAGATCCGGACTCACATAGCCGCGCGCCTGGCGCTTGAGTGATTCCTGCGGGATGGATGCATCCAGACGCAGCTCGCCTACGTCCATGGTCACGGTGGCGTCCGCGCTGATATCGCGGATCGACACGCACATGTTCTGCGGGTTGACTACCTGCGGATCGAGTGCGTTGACGTCCACACCCATCTGCACCAAGGTCGCGTAGTCGAAGCACGGCTGCGCCACCTGGCTGCTGTCCACCGCGTGGAACTGGATGTCCTTGCGTGCGACGCGACCGTCATTGACGAACACGTCGACGTTGTAGCTGCCCGGCAGCACCGGATTGCCCTTTTCGAAACGCGACACGTCCACCGACTGACTGGAGGCCGTAAAGGCGCTGCTGAATTCGATGGCACCACCCGGATCGGCGGCAGGCTCCAGCGCCGGGGCCGCCGCCGCTGGGGCGGCTGCCGGAGCGGCAAGCACAGCGGCCGGCGCCAGGCCCAACGCCAACATCACCGACCAGCTCAGAAAGCCTGGGCGCGGCATGACACGCGAAGCGGCTTCCGTCGCGTGCAGGGAATACATGGATGGGATGCTCGTCGCGTTCATGGATGTCACCGCGTTCCTTGAGACAAAAACTCCCCGCCGGGCGAGCCGCCGTTGCGGCGCCGGAGACAGTCTTGATGGGTCATGCCCTGTCGGGCGGCTTGCTGGATGTGGCTCTTGATGGTCCGTTGGAGCGCCGCGCCAAACCTGTGCGGGAAATGATCCAGATCCTTTTGCGTTGATGGGGATCGCGCTACGGCTGCACCGATAACATCAGAGCTGCCCTGAGAGGCCACCTCTTCGTAGAGCCTGCAGCATCGTCTCGACTCAAGACGAACTGACCGGCGCCGCGCCCTGCCCGCCATTCGCTTACATCGTCGAACGGTGCGGTCGCGCCCTTGCCGTGCTCTTCCTCCGTGGCGGGAAGTGCKCCGTTCACACCCAGGAGTCAGCGCGTGAAGCTCATTTCATGTGGATTGAATCCACCGAAATCGTTGATGACGGTGACCACGAGTTTGCCCTCGGCATCGGGCGTGCCCGCAATCGGATAAGTGCCCTTGCCCTTGGCCGGACACATGCCGCCTTTGCTTACCGACGGCTGCTCGGGCGTGCCCTTGAACGAAACGTCGCTGAAGGAAATGTTGTACGGCGTGTCGTTGGTGCACTCCACGTCGTAGCGGTTGTCGCTGGACACCAGCCGCCAATGGAGCTGGTCGGGCGCGTCGTCCACCGAGCCCTGCAAGCCCTTGGGACGGTAGAACAACTTGAGGCGCGAACGCACCGCAAGCTGCATGAAGTTGTCTGATGCATCCGTGCCCGCTTTGGGCTTGGGTGGAATTTCGAGAACGTTGAGCCAGAACACCGTTTCGCGATCCTGGGGCAGATCGCCGGCGCCCGTGAACATGATGCGCAGAGTCTGGCCCTTGCTGGGATCGACGCGCGACATCGGCGGCGTGATCACAAACGGTGCCTTGCTGGTTTCGGCGCGCTCGCTGGCGTCGCCGGTATCGATCCATGCCTGGATAAGCCGTGCTTCCTTGCCGTCATTGACCATGCTCAACGAGACCTCGCGCTGATCGGCGGGGTACACCACGCGGGTGCCGTTGATGGTGATGCCGGCATGAGCGGAGCCGAGGCTCGCGGCGATGACGGTCACGGCGCACAAGGCGCGGCTGAAGACATGCATATCACTGCTCTCTAGGCGGGAAACGAACCACACTTACCCGGATCGGGTTGAGCAAGACCGGCGAACCGGTCTTGCTCCTGAAAGCCCTGGAGCAATCAGTTGTACTGCATGGAGTACGTCAGGTACGTGGAGACCGCACCGGAGGTAGCGGCGCCACCCTTGGCGAGGTACTGACCCACATAGTTCAGCGTGGCGGTGTTGCTGGCGATGGTGGCGGCCGGCTGGTTGCTGGCGGCGATCAGCGTGGCGCCGTTGACGACAGCAGCGTTAATGTTCAGCTTGATCGGCTGGTTGTTGGCCGGATTCACCATGCGAACCTGCACGTTGGAAGCGCCGCCGGAGGCCTGGTTCTTCAGCGCGCCCGTGGCGGTATCCAGTGCCGGCGTAGCGGTCGTCTCGACCCACAGAGCAGCCGTCTTGCCGTTGGCGCAGTTGGTGCCGCCGCCAAGGATCAGCGAGAAGTTGGTGTCACCAGCGGTCTTGCCATCAGCCGACAGGGCCGAGGTGCTGACCGTCGGCAAGGTCACCGTGATGTTGCCCGTGCCGGTGGCGGCGCCGCCGCCAGTGATGGTGCAGGTGGTGTCGGTGATCTGGCCGTTGAAGGTGATGGTGCCGTCGGCAGCGGAAGCCTGCAGGGCAACGAGGCCAAACGCAGCAGCCAGGACAGCCGAGAAAAGGGTCTTCTTCATGAGTATTTCCTTGGTTTTATTGACGTCTTTCCAGGGATCAGCTGGAAGATGTGGATAGCCTCGCGATCCGATCTCCCCTGACTAGGGGGTGAGGCAGCTCGTCGACAGGAAGTCCCCGTGTTCGACGTGCGTATGATCGTGATGTCAGCTTCGCGAATACATCAGAGCACTCTCAAAAGCTCTGTAAGCTTGGAACTTTTATGTCACATCCCTTCCATTGCGCAGCGATGTGCTGCGTGGATGCGTTTAGCCATCCATCGCAATTCCATCTCCAGAGGCAGGATCGTTCGACGCGTGTTTTCGCCGATGCAGGAGCCATAGCTGCGTTGCATCCCTCGCCTATCGCGACAGGCACATGCAGGGTCGACACAGAATTCCGTGTCACGGATGACAACCGAACGCACATGATCGCAGCCGACTCGATATTTACAACGAGATGCTTCTTAGGCTGGCTCTGTCGAAAAAAACGCAGGGCGCGTTGAGTCCGTGGCGGCGAAGCGAAAAAACGCAGTTGTGTGGCGGACGCATCGAACAACAACTGCAGCCTCATCCGCTTCAATGCGCGTGCCAGGAAAGGATGCCTGATAGAAATTCAGGCAAGCAGAAGACGTCAGGCGGTGTAAGTACTACACGCTTATAGGTAGGAATTGGCGGAACGGCACTCGTCACTCGTTGCGAACGACGACCTGCACCACCTGACTCTCGGCGAGCAACAACTGCGTGTCGATCTCGGTACCGATGTCGCGAGCGAATTTCTCCACCGCCTGGATGGTGGCTGGATCCAGTTGCCTGGGTTGCGGATCGACCGCGCACAAGGTGCCGAAGAATTGTCCGTAGGCGCGGTAGATCGGCACGGCGATATAGCTCTCGAACCCATACAGCGCCGGCGTGGGGTGGTTCGAAAAAATCGGGTGCGTGCTCGCATGGTTGAACGTGACCGTCTGGCCATGCTGGCGGATGTCGTTGCAGATGGTGGTTTCCAGCACCAGGTCCTGCCCTGCCCGCAAGCCGAACTGGATCGCGTCGTACACCGCGCAGGCGGTCCATCGCGTATCCGATACCTTGGCCACGGTGACGAAGCGCATGCCGGTCTCGCGCGATACGGCCTGCAGTATCGATGCCACGCCGGGCATGCGTGCGATCAGGGCGACATCGCGACTGGTTGTTGCGTTTTCACCGGTAGCCAAGGTGGACCCGGGCGCCAGGCGCTCGCGCATGCGACGCTGCAGGCTCAGGCGCGACACGCGATGCACGAAGTCGCGCAGATCGCTGGTCACCGCGCGCAGCTGCGCGGCGGGGCCGGTCACCACCAACTGGCGGGCATCGATGCGCACGTCGTGCAGTTGATGCTGTGCCTTGAACTCGTCGACTTCGGCGACGAAGGCTTCGATCCAGTAGTGATCGGGGCGGGCGCTCAGGAAGGCGAGCATCAGCGGCTCGGCCTTGCCCTCACCATCGACGCACGGCGCCGGCAGGTCGAATCCGGCCACGGTCGGCGGCCAGACGTATTCGGATGCGTCCTGTGTTGCCATGACGTTGATGATTCCCCGATCGCCACCCCGGGCCAGTATGCGCCATGTGATGGCGATGTGACGCCCTACTTAGGTGTAATTCCGGGGTACTCAAAAGCGGGGGCGGCGCCAGGGCCTAAATGGTGACAGCCGGCGCGGGAGCGGTCACCGGATGCAGGTCCTGCAACGTCGTCGGCAGCAGCTCGCTGATGGTCGGGTGGATGTGTACCGCGTGCGTTACAGTCCGGTACGGCGCATCGGCGTACATCACATCGAGCAGGCAGTGGATCGCCTCGTCGCCGCTGGCGCCGAGGATGGCGGCGCCGAGCAGACGTTCGCTTTGACCGTCGACGATGACCTTCATGAAGCCCAGGGTCTCGCCTCGCTCGATGGCGCGACCGACGCGGGTCATCGGGCGCACGCCGACCCGCACGTCGTGGCCCTTCTGCAGGGCTTCGGTCTCGGTCAGGCCGATGCGCCCAAGGGGCGGGTCGATGTACAGCGCATAGGCGGGGATGCGATCGGAAATGCGGCGAGGCTCATTGTCCAGCACGTTGGCGGCGACGATCTCGTAGTCGTTGTAGGAGGTGTGGGTGAAGGCGCCGCGACCGTTGCAATCGCCCATGGCCCAGATGCCCTCGACATTGGTGCGGCATTGATCGTCGACCACGATGTAGCCGTTCTTGTCCATCTTGACGCCGGCCTTGTCCAGGCCGAGGTCGTCCGTGTTCGGACGCCGGCCCACGGCCAGCAGCAGATGCGTGCCGTGCACCTTCATGCGCGGCTCGGCGCATTCGGCGATCACGCAGATCTCACCCGCCGAGCCCTCCAGCTCGATGCACTCCGCGCCAAGATGCAGGGTGATGCCTTCGCGCTCGAGGATATCCACGACGGCGGCGGAGACATCCGGATCTTCGCGCGGCAACAGGCGCTGGCTGCGCTCCACGATGGAGACCTCGGCGCCGAAGCGGCGGAACATCTGGCCGAATTCCAGGCCGATATAGCTGCCGCCCACGATCACCAGGTGCCTGGGCAGCTCCTGCAGTTCGAGGATGCCGACGTTGGTGAGGTAAGGCACCGTGCCTACGCCGGGAAAATTCGGCTCGACCGCACGGCCGCCCACGTTGATGAAAAACTGGTCGGCCTCGATCAGCTCATCGCCGACACGCAGTGTCCGGGGCGATTCGAATTGCGCATGACCGCGAAACAAGGTGACGTTGGCCATGCCCGCCACCCAGTTCTCGACGTTTTCGCGCGAACGCCCGGAGATGCCTTGCGTGCGCTTCCACACCTGGGCCATGTCCACCGTGATCTCGCCGGTGCCCACGCCATAGTCCGCGGCGCGACGTCCCATATGGGCCACCTCCGCACTGGCCACCATGGCCTTGGTGGGAATGCAGCCGGTGTTGACGCAGGTGCCGCCCATCAGCTTGCGCTCGATCAAGGCGACCTTGCGGCCGGCGGCACCCAGGCGTCCGGCCAGCGATGGGCCGGCCTGCCCTGCTCCGATTACTACTGCATCGAATCGCTTGGTCATGATGGCTGCCAGGGGGAATCCGAAAAACGTTAGCGTGGCACCGTGACAGGAAAGGCCGCGTCAAGGCGCGCCATCTCAACCACCGTCATCCCTGCGAAGGCAGGGATGACGAGCAAAAAATCAGTGCGTCGCCAGGCGGGCGGCATGGCTCGCCATGATGCGGTTCTCCTGCGCCGGCAGCACGCGTGTCTGGAGCGACGGAAAGCACGGAGCGAGATGGGCCTCGACGCTGGCGCGCGTCGGTTCGTCGTGTTCGCCGATGCCGCCGGTGAAGACCAGCAGGTCCACGCCGCCCAGCACCACCGCCATGCCGGCGGCCTGCTGCGACACAGACAAGGCGAACTGCTCCAGCGCCAGTGCGGCCAGCGGTTGATGCTTGGCGGCGCGCAGTTCGCGTACGTCGGCGCTGAGATCAGAAATGCCACGCAGACCCGAGCGATGTTCCAGCAAGTCGTTCAGCTCGCTCGGGCTGGCGTGCCCCTCGCGGAGCAGAAACAGCATCACGCCGGGATCGAGATCGCCCGGGCGCGTTCCCATCAGAATGCCGCCGGTCGGGGTCATGCCCATGCTGGTGTCGATGGACTGGCCATCGCGTACGGCGGTGAGGCTGGCACCGCTGCCGAGGTGGGCGATGATCAACCGGACCGGCACCGGATCCAGCTGCGCGAGGATCGACTCGCACGAGAGGCCGTGAAAGCCATAGCGCTGCACGCCTTTTGCCAGCAAGGCGTGCGGCAATGGCAGGATGCGCGCCGTATCAGGAAGGTCGCGATGAAAGGCGGTGTCGAAACAGGCGATTTGCGAAGCCTGCGGCAGCGCTTTTATCGCATGCCTCACCCATCCAAGGGCGGCGGGAACATGCAGCGGCGCAAAGCTGGCGGCAGCTTCGATCTTGCGCAGCACATCGTCGTCGATCAGGCAGTGTTCCCGCAGCCATGGACCGCCATGCACGATGCGGTGAGCGACCGCGTCAATCGTGGTGATGCCCGCGAGCTTACGCAAGGCATCCCGCGCTGCCTCATCGCCCTCACCAGCAAGCTCCCGCTCCACCGAGCGGGATCCGTCGTGATAGCGCAACTGCCGGCGCTCACCCCGTGTCTGGATCTCACCTTCGGCCACTGCTTGTGGCCGGTTCGAGTCCACCCGATAGATGCCGAACTTCAGCGACGAGGAGCCGACATTCAGGGTCAATACCTTCATGCAGGCTGCCATTGCCAGTTGAGGATGTCCGGCAGATCCACGCCGTGCTCACTCACGTAGAGACGATGGCGCTCGATATCGCTCCAATAGCGCTGTCTCGCCTCCGCGCGCATGGCCACGAGCCTTGGCACGCGATTGACCACATCCAGGGCGAGCTGAAAACGGTCGAGATTGTTGAGCACCATCATGTCGAAGGGCGTGGTGGTGGTGCCCTCTTCCTTGTAGCCGCGCACGTGGATGTTGTCGTGGTTGTGCCGGCGATAGGTGAGCTTGTGGATGATGCCCGGATAGCCGTGGAAGGCGAAAATCACCGGCTTGTCGCGCGTGAACAGGCGATCGAACTGGTCATCATCCATGCCGTGCGGATGTTCGTCGGCGGTCTGCAGGGTCAGCAGGTCGACCACGTTGACCACGCGGATGCGCAAGTCCGGGATGCGCTGGCGCAGCAGCATGACGGCTGCCAACGCTTCAACGGTAGGCGCGTCTCCGGCGCAGGCCAGCACCACATCCGGGTCGTCATCGCCGTGGCCGGCCCAGTGCCAGATGCCGGCACCTGCCGTGCAATGCGCGATGGCCGATTCGATATCCAGCCACTGCCAGTCCGGCTGCTTGCCGGAGATGATCAAGTTCACATAGTGACGGCTGCGCAGGCAGTGATCAGCTACCGACAGCAGGCAGTTCGCGTCCGGTGGCAGGTAGATGCGCACGATCTCGGCTTTCTTGTTCGCCACATGATCAATGAAGCCCGGGTCCTGGTGCGAGAAGCCGTTGTGATCCTGGTGCCACACATGCGAGCTGAGCAAGTAATTGAGCGACGCGATCGGTGGTCGCCAGGCCATGGTGCGGGTCACCTTCAACCACTTGGCGTGCTGGTTGAACATCGAATCGATGATGTGGATGAAGGCCTCGTAGCAATTGAACAAGCCATGCCGGCCGGTGAGCAGGTAGCCTTCCAGCCAGCCCTGGCATTGGTGTTCGCTGAGCATCTCCATCACGCGGCCATCGGGCGCCAGATTCATGTCGGTGTCGACGGTCTCGGCCATCCACACCTTGGGCGAGACTTCGTAGACCGCTTCCAGGCGATTGGATGCAGTCTCGTCCGGACCAAACAGACGGAAGTTGCCGGTATCGCGATTGAGCGCCATCACGTCGCGCAGCCAGCGACCGAGATTGCGCGTGGCCTCGGCCTTGAGTGCGCCGGGGCGTTCGAAGCTCAGCGCATGATCACGGAAATTAGGCATGCGCAAAGGCTTCAACAAGCTGCCGCCATTGGCGTGCGGATTGGCGCTCATGCGTCGATGCCCGGTGGGCGGCAATTCGCCCAGCTCGTCGATCAGCGTGCCATTGCGGTCGAACAATGCCTGCGGTTGATAGCTTTGCATCCACTGTTCGAGGATCTGCAGATGCCCGGGCTTGGACATGTCCGACAGCGGCACCTGGTGCGCTCGCCAGGTGCCTTCGACCGGCAAGCCATCGACAAACGCGGGGCCGGTCCAGCCCTTGGGCGAACGCAACACGATCATCGGCCAGCGCGGCCGCGTGGCGGCGCCGGCACCTGCGCGACGGGCGCGACGCTGGATGCGCTGGATGCGAGAGAGACAGGCATCCATCGCCGCCGCAAAGGCGACGTGCATCAGCGCAGGATCGCTGCCCTCGACAAAGATCGGATCGTGGCCGTAGCCCTGCAACAGATATTTCAGTTCACGGTCGCCAATGCGCGCCAGCACCGTCGGGTTGGCGATCTTGTAGCCGTTCAAATGCAGGATCGGCAACACCGCGCCGTCGCGCGCGGGGTTCAGGAATTTATTGGAATGCCAGCTGGTGGCGAGCGGTCCGGTCTCCGCCTCACCATCGCCAATGATGCAGGTGACGATCAGCTCGGGGTTGTCGAAGGCCGCGCCATACGCATGCGACAAGGAATATCCCAGCTCGCCGCCCTCATGGATCGAGCCCGGCGTCTCGGGCGCCACATGACTGGGCACGCCGTACGGCCAGGAAAACTGGCGGAACAACTGGTGCATGCCTTCGCGATCGCGACCGACGTGCGGATAGACCTCGGTATAGGAGCCTTCCAGATAGCTGTTCGCAACCAGCCCGGGACCGCCATGCCCCGGCCCGATCACGTAAATCATGTCCAGGTCGTGCTGCCGGATGACCCGGTTCAGATGCACGTAGATGAAGTTGAGCCCGGAGGTGGTGCCCCAGTGGCCGAGCAGGCGCTGTTTGACGTGCTCCAGCCGCAACGGCTCTTCAAGCAGCGGGTTGTCACGCAGGTAGATCTGCCC
The DNA here is from genome assembly GCF_056399745.1 of Dyella sp. 01N36. Classification (NCBI taxonomy): domain Bacteria; kingdom Pseudomonadati; phylum Pseudomonadota; class Gammaproteobacteria; order Lysobacterales; family Rhodanobacteraceae; genus Dyella; species Dyella sp. 01N36. The sequence continues at coordinate 10,995 of NZ_JBFTRY010000022.1, read as the reverse complement.
GACGGTGAGGTAGTTCGCTGCATTCCAGTAGCGATGCATCCGGTCCATCAGGACGGGATCGAGTGACGGCATGGCGCGCTTCCTCAGGTCCGGAGCTCAAGGCTCCGGATCGTGCCAATCGCCGCGTGCAGGTGCCGTCATCAGCCGCCAGGGCGTCGGGTCAGCGCACCATGGGCATCACATCGAGCTCGTTGGTGACTTCTTTGACGCCGTTGACCTGCCGCGCGACGGTCTCGACCCGCAGTGACTCGGTATCGTTCTTGACCGGGCCGCGAAGCACGATGGCGCCATCGGAGACAATCACTTCCACACGGTGTCCGGCATCGGAGAGTGACGTATCGTTCGCCAGCGCCTTGCGCACCGCTGCCTGAAGCTGCGCGTCGGCGGAACTGTGCACCTGCGATGCCGCTTCCTTCGGCGTTACTGCCTGAAAAGCCATTGCCGGGCCGGCAGCGAGCGTCACCAACCACCCCATGACATGAGCTTTCATWCGTTTGCCTCGTCGCGTATCGGGCCTGATCTGCGACTTTATTAATCGTCGAACGCCGTGAAACGCGCGTGCATTTTGCCTTTGGCCCGCGCGGGCCGACACGGCCACAGGCGCCCGCCTGGGCATAAAAAGAGACAGCCCCTACGTGAGGGGCTGTCAGACATCCTTGTTTCTTCTGTCCGTCCAGTGACAGGGCGCCATATTCACAGGATTTCGCTGACAGGCAAATCGGATGAATCTGAGATTGACATACCGATCTGCGATGAACGGGTCCGCCGCACRCCAGGGCCGCTTCTCGATCAGGCCCCCGATGYGCCCGGCCTCCTCATGACCGCCGATCCTGCTGTTGCCGGGCGACGCGTCGTGATGATCAGCCACTGACACCGTTGCTGAGAGTCCTCTGATTTACGCCCAGCTTTCGTCGAATCATGCGCTGCACAAACTACAGTGATCGCAAGATCATCACTGTGAAGTTGCGTCATGCCTCTCCGTATCATCGTTGCCGATGACCATCCGATCGTTCGGGTCAGCGTCATCGCGGAATCTCAAAAGATCGCCGGCGTGGACGTCGTCGCCGAAGCCCATTCGCCCCGGGAACTGCTTGCGACGCTGCAGCGCACGCCTTGCGACCTGGTCATCACCGACTTCAGCATGCCAGGCCCTGCGGGCGACGATGGCATGGAGCTGCTGGAGCAAATTCGCGGCCGCTGGCCGGACATCCAGGTGATCGTGCTCACCATGTTGTCGAACGCCGGGCTGCTCAATGCGATCCGCTCCAAAGGCGTTGCCGCCCTGCTTAGCAAATCGGACCGGCTCGACGACATCGCCAGCGCGATTCGCGCCATCAAGGCGGGCGAAACGTATATGAGCGCCTCGGTGGTGCGCCTGCTAGGCCTTTCCGCCGGCAGCGTGCGCGAGGACGGCCTGCTCGCCCTGACCGAGAAGGAAATCGAAGTGCTGCGGCTGTTTGTGTCCGGATCCACGATCTCGGAGATCGCCGCCAAGCGCGAGCGCAGCGTCAAGACCATCAGCCATCAGAAGATGAGCGCGATGCACAAGCTCGGCATCCGCAACGACCCCGAGCTGTACAACTACGCGCACGAACACGGGCTCGGCTGAGCCACGTGGTGACCCGCCGAGCACCAGGCTCGGCGGGTCTGCTTGCTTACTTGCCGAAGTCATACCCCACTTCGAGATATACCGAGCGACCCAGCGCGTTGTACAGGGTCACGTCGTAGTACGGCCAGTTGCCGTTGGTGGTGTCGGTGGGCGGACGCTTGTTGGCGATGTTGTTGACCACCAGCGAGATCGTCGTCTTCGGCATGATCTTATAGTTCACGCTGCCGTTGAAGGTGATCCACGGGCCGATGTTTTTCTCGGTGCCGATGGAGTTCCAGGAAGTGCCATTGCGGATGCCGTACAGCGTGCTGCTCCACTTGCCGATATTCCAGGTGGCCGTGCCGCTGACCCTGCTCTTGAACTCGTTGGAGTTGGCGCAGCACAGGTAGTTGGTCACCGGATCGCCGGCCTTTTCCTGATAGGTGTGCTTGAGCTCGTCGTAGTAGTCCAGGCTAAACAGGAAGCTGCCGATCGACGACGTCTTGAAGTGGTAGTTCAGGCTGGACTGGATGCCGGTCTGGTATTCCGTGGCCACGTTGATCGGATAGGTATCCACTTCCGATATGCCGCCGGGATTGACCGGATCGGTGGACGGCAGGCGCTTCACTTCGCCCAGCACTTCGCGACAGGTCGGCGAGTTGATGTCGAACGCTTGCTGGCCGTTCTCGGAGGTGCCGAGGCGGCAGTTGGCTTCCTGCTGCAGGATCTCGTCGCTGCTCAAGGTCACCACTTCGTTGGAGATGCGGATGGCGTTGTAGTCCACCGACCAGCTCAGGTTGTTGTCCGCCGTCGACCAGACGAAGCCGTAGGTGAAGGACTTGGCCGTGATGTCCTTGAGGTTGGTGTTGCCGGACGACACCGCCAGCATCGACGTGCCCGACTGCGCGCAGTCGCCGTAGTTCTGCGAGTTGTAACCCTCCTGGCGACACTTGTAGTAGTCGGTCGACTGCGAATAGCCGCTGCTGTGCGAGGAGAACAGGTAGAACATGTCCGGCGCGCGGAACGCCGTGGCGTAGCTGCCGCGCAACAGCAGCGTGTCGATCGGACGGTATTCCAGGCCGAGCTTGTACGTGGCCTTGCCGTTGCCGGTGCCCGCGTAGCTGTATTTGTCGTAGCGCGAGGACACGTTGGCGATCAACGTCTCAAACAGCGGAATGCGCATCTCGCCGCCGAAGGCGTACTGGCTGCGCTTGCCTGATGCGGTGGTGCTGCCGGTCACGCCCCGATAGTAGCCTTCGGCGGCTGCCGGGCTGGCCGAGCTGTTGTCGAAACGCTCGTTGCTGTTCTGCACGATGGCCGCAAAGCCCACGTCGCCCGCGGGCAGCGAGAACAGCGAGGTGGTGTTGGCGGTGAGGGTCTCGTTCTGCGTCCAGGCCATCGACTGGGAGATGTTGGGCGCAGTGAACTGATCGTACTGGGCACGCGTCAGCGGTTGATACAATCGATCTAAATTCGGCGCGTAAATAGCGTAGCCATTGGGGTCGGTGCCCAGCTGCGGCCCGAGGTAGTAATCGTCGATGCCATTGGCGGCAAGGAAGTCGGTCGACTTGCGCGTCACATTGGACTGCGAACGGTTGTAGTAGCCGTCGTAGTTCCAGCTCGAATTGCCGATGCTGCCGCGCACACCCAGGCTCACGTTGTAGGTGCGGGTGAATACGTGCTGGTCCTGCGCATCGGAGCCCACTTCCTCGGGCGCAAAGATGCGCTGCCATTCCTCGTACTGGCCGCTGGTCTTGTTGTAGAACGTGTTGTTCCAGAACGGACTGCCGCCGTTGTAGGTTGGGTTGCTGTAGCTGTACAGCATGTCCGCATACAGCTCGGTGCTGTCGTTGAGGTGATAGCGCGCGAACAATGAACCGTTGGCTTCGGTGCTCTTGTTGGCCAGCGTGGCATAGCTCACGTTGTTCGGACTGCCGCAGTAATAGCCGAGATTGGAGCCCGCGCGGTAGCTGTACGCAGTGGTGCCGTTGTACAGATAGCTCAGCGGCGCGCAGGTGGCCGAGCCCGGATCGATGTAGTGCGGATTGTCGCCTTCGGCCAGGCGCAGGAAGGTGCGCGAGGGTACGCCGGGCTTGCCGGTCGGGTCGTCGTTGTAGGAGTCGATGTAGCTGCGCTGATAAGCCCAGATCGGGTCTTCCTTGGACAGCTGCAAGCCGCCGCTCAGTTCGAGATCACCCCACTGGTGACCCGAACTCACCTGCAGGCGCTTGCTCGCACCGCCGCCATCGCTGTAGTCGCCGTAGCGGAAGCTCACGTGCGTGCCGTCGATGTGATCCTTCATCACGATGTTGACTACGCCGGCAATCGCCGCCGAACCGTAGATGGACGACTGGCCGCCGGTCAGCACGTCGATATGGTCAATCAGGCCCACCGGAATATTGGCGATGTCGGTGATGTTGTTATTGCCGTTGTACGCGAGCGGATAGCTCGCCATCGGCCGGCCGTTGAGCAGGGTGAGCGTGAAACTGGGATTGAGGCCGAACAGGCTGACGGTCTTGGCGCCGGGCGTATAGCCACCGGTGAACTGCGGGTCCTGCACCGAACCGTTGGCAATCGGCAGCGAACGCAGCGCATCGAACGTATCGGTAAAGCCCTGCTGGTCGATGTCCTTGGCGGTGATGGTGGTGATGGGCGACGGCCCTTCGATCTGCGCGCGCGGAATCAGCGAGCCGGTCACCGTCACCGCTTCGAGCTTCTTGGTCTTCTTTTCATCGGTGGCCGTCGCGACGGGCGGCATGCTGTTGTCCTGCGCCGAGCTCGACTGCGCGATGGGCGCTGGCGCTGCAACGTCGTTGTCCCCGGCCAGCGCCTGTCCAATCGACAAGGCCAGCAAACTGACTGCAAATGCACTTACTACGTGAGCTTTCATAAACAGCGGTTCTCCCCGGAATGTGCTCACCGCCCCTCTTAGACGGCTTGCTAAGACAAACCTCGCCACCGTCTCTGGCCGACGGCAAAACGAAGACGCAAAACTCCCCTATGCCGCAGAAGTCAGCCTTCTGCGGTCCAGGCCTTTCCTTGCTGGATCAACTCAGGGCGTAGGCGCTAACCCAAGCCACTCCACCTCTGACAATGCAACGCCTTGCGATGCATCGACATGTTCCGCACGCCACCGGTAGTGCGCGTAATTCCCCTGGTGCGCCACACCGAATGCGCGCGTCTGCCGACGCCATGGAAATGCTTCGCCGCGACGCTCATCCAGGGTGACCCAGTGAACGCCATCGGTTGAACCTTCGAACTTCCAACTCTTGGGATCGCGACCCGCCTTGGCCGACGAGGTGAGCGTGTACATCGAAATCTCACGCGGCTGGTCGAGATCCAATTGCACGGTCGGCGAGGAACCCTTGAGCGACGCCTCGGTATCGGAGGTGTTATCACTCAATGCGCGGGCTGCGCCGTCATCGCCTGCGACCACGACGTGCGCACCCTTGCCGTCGGCAAGATCGACCAGCGGCGCCGGCGCCTTCGCGCCCGACGTCTGCGACGGCAGTCGTGCTTCGCCGTCCGCACTACCCCACTGGGACGGTGCGGCGCCCATGCGGAAATCGAGCACCGCGCCATTGACCAGATCGGCATGCGCAAGCCAGCTACGGTCGTAGGCCTTGCCGTTGATCGTCATGCTCTGGATATAGCGATTGCGATCGCTCACGTCCGGCGCACGAATGTCGATGGTCTTGCCGTTGTCCAGATGGATGATCATGTGCGGGAAATACGGCGCGCCGATCGCATAGGTGGGCGTGCCCATGCGCAGCGGATAGAAACCCGCCGCACTGAACACCCACCACGCGGACATCTCGCCGTTGTCTTCGTCGCCCGGATAACCCTGGCCGATCTCGCTGCCGATATACAGCCGCGACAGCGCATCGCGCACTTTGTCCTGCGTCTTCCACGGCTGGCCGACCAGGTCGTACATGTAAAGGATGTGGTGCGAAGGCTGGTTGCTGTGGCCGTACTGGCCCATGCGCACGTCGCGCGCCTCGAGCATCTCGTGGATGATGCCGCCGTATTCGCCCACGTTGAAATCGGTGCCGGCGCCGAAGAACGCGTCGAGCTTCCTGGCCAGGCCGTCGATGCCGCCGTAGAGATTGGCCAGGCCCTGCCCGTCCTGCACGCCTTCGAACGTCATGTTCCAGGCATTGGTTTCGGTGTAATCGCCACCCCAGGCCTTCGGATCGAAATGCTCAGCATCGACGCGCCAGGAACCGTCCGGCTTGCGGCCCACGAAAAAGCCGACCGCCGCGTCGAACAGGTTCACGAAGTTCAGCGAGCGGCTGTGGAAGTAGCGGGCGTCGTCGGCATAGTGCGCGGCATAGGGATCGCTCGCCTCATGCCCGGCGGCCAGTGTCTGCGCCAGTTCGCCGATGCCGAAGTCGTTGAGATAGCCGGCCATCGACCACGACAGCCCTTCGTCGGTGCTGTTGTCGATATAACCCTTGAACACCGAACGCTCGATGCCCTTTCGACCGGCGCCAGGGATCTCGCTGACGACCGTCGCATCCTTGAGCGCGGCTTGATAGAACGAGTGCACATCGAAGTTATGGATGCCCTTGTTCCAGGCATCGGCAAACGCGACGTCGGCGCTCGTGCCCACCATCAGGTCGGCATAACCGGGCGACGACCAGCGCGCGATCCAGCCGCCATCGCGATACTGCTGCACGAAGCCGTCGATCATCTCGCCCGCCTGCGTGGGCGTCAGCAGTGCATAGGCCGGCCATGCGGTGCGATAGGTGTCCCACAGGCCGTTGTTGACGTACGGCTTGCCGGCAACGATGCGCGCGCCTGTCTGCGTCGGTGTATTGGCGCCCGTGGCTGCGGAGAACGGGCTGGCGTAGCGATAGTCCGGCTTTGCTGCCGTGCCGACGTTTTCGTACGCCTCGTTCGGATACAGGAACAGGCGATACAGGTTGGAATACAGCGTCACCTTGTCGGAGGCGCCGGCTCCGGGAATCTCGATGTGGCCGAGCATCTCATTCCAGCGCGACGCCGCGCGTGCCTGCACGCTGTCGAAAGTGTCGTTGTCGGCAATCTCCTGGGCCAGATTGCGCTTGGCCTGCTCCAGGCTGATCAAGGAGGTGGCGATGCGCATCGTCACCGTTTTCTCCGCCCCCGTGTCGAAGCCAAACCACGCGCCCACGTGATCGCGTCCCTGCGCGCTCAGTCGTCCGCTCTCGGTCACGGGCCGGTCGAAGCTGGCGTAGAAGAACAAGCGCGTGGCGCCCGTGGACAGGTGGCTGGCCACATCGGAATAACCGCTGATGCTGCCGTGCTGCGGATCGAGCTCGATGCCCGCCTTGTCATTGCGGTTGTCGAACACCAGCTGCGAGCGATCGCCCTTGAAGGTGAAGCGCATCATGGCGGCGTGACTGGTCGGTGTCATCGCGGCGCTGATGCCGTTGTCGAAAGTGACCTGATACAGATCGGCGCGTGCGGTTTCGTGATCGTGGGTGAAGCTCAGCGAGCGCGCATCGCGATCGAGCGGCGGCGCGCCGCTGGCCACGGCGGCCGGCATGATCTGGAAGGTCTGGCGATCGCCCATCCACGGGCTGGGCTCGTGGCTCAGCGCGAACGCCTGGATGCGCGGATGGTTATCCGGGCCGTTGCGGTCCTGGTACTGATAGATCCAGTCCGAACCGGCCTGCGTCGTCGGGGTCCAGAAATTGAAACCATGCGGGAGTGCCACGGCCGGAAAATTATTGCCGCGCGAGAAATGCGCGTTGGCGTTGCTGCCGCGACGCGTGTCCACATAGGTGTTGGGCGATGCATCTGCGGCCACAGGGACATCACTCAGCCGCAGGTCATCGATATAGCCGTGGAAAGCGTCCGTGCCCTTGGGGGCCGCTTCCACCAGTTCGATCGCGGCCACCGTCTTGCCGGCCGCCACCGCACCCACGTCGATATCGAGCGCATTCCACTGATTGTCGTGCAACATGCGCGCAGCGCCCTGCGCGGACGCGTTCGCCGGTACACGATGCTGGTCTTGGGCATGCAGCGACGACAGCCGCGTGCCGTCGGTGAACACCAGGTCCACGGCCACGTACTGCGCCAGGCCGCGCGCCTCTCCGCTCGGATCGGCGGGAAGCACCATATAGGAAAGATGCGAGTTCGCCGTCAGCGGCTGCTTGGCGTGAAACAGCACCGTGCGCCGCTCATGCGCGTCGCTGACCGCGTCCGCGTCGTAGCGGAGACTGTGCGTGCCAGTGAAACCGACACCCGGCTTGGAGGTGAGGGATTCCTCCTTGCCGGGGCCGGACACCACACTCATGCGCCAGCCTTTGACGCTGGCTGAATCGGGTTGGGCGTCGCCGGTTTCGAACGAGGTGGCAAAGCCCTGGGTCGGCGCGGTCGCCGCATGCGCCGCCGACGCAAGACCCAGTGCAACAGCGAGACTCATCACCTGACGGCGCATGCCCTGCACTGACGTGATGCCATGTATAGCCGTCCGCTTATTCATCCACGCTCTCCGCAATCCAGTCCGCCCAACATGGGGTGATGCACGCTCGCGCCGCTTACGCTTTCGTCGGCGRGAACGACGGGGGCGCCTTGGCGATATCGCTGCCCCAAGCCTTATTGGCCTGCGCACCCAGGGTAAATTCAAGCTTCCCGCCATGCTCGGCGAAACTCGCCGGCAACCACGGACTGTCGTGCGGCTTGCCGTTTACGCTCAGGGACTGCACGAACGGTGTCTGCGCTGAAGCCGATGGCGCGGCAATCACCACATCACCCTGTGTGCGATGAATCACTGCATGGGTGAACAACGGACTGCCGAGGACGAGTTCGCCACGGCCCGGAATGGCCGGATACATGCCGAGCGCGGACCACACGTACCAGGACGACATTTCGCCCAGGTCGTCATTGCCGGGAATGCCTTCGGGCGTGTTCTTCCACAGCGTGTTCACCACGATGCGCACGGCCTCCTGTGTCTTGGACGGCTGGCCGACAAAGGCATACAACCAGGGCGTGCCCACCGAGGGCTCATTGTCGAGCTCGGCGTGCAACGGGCCCGCTTCGGTCAGCGCCCACTTGCCCTTGTCGTCGTGGAAGAAGCGATCCAGACGAGCCGATGCCTTCTCGATGCCGCCCATCTGATCGAACAGGCCACGCACGTCGAACGGCACCATCCACAGATAGACCGCCGCGCTGCCTTCGACAAAGCCATCGTCGGCCTCGGGCTTGAACGCGGGCCAGCTGCCGTCGGCATTGCGGTTCTGGATATAGCCGCCTTCCGGCGCCGCCTTCGGGTTGAACAGGTTGCGCCAGTAGCCGGCGCGGGTCAGGAACAGCGCTTCGTTCTTCTTGTCGCCGACGCGGGCAGCAAGCTGCGAGAGCGCAAAATCCGCCGTCACGTCTTCCAGCGTTTCCGCCGCGCCGCCCCAGGCGTGCGAGGTGGTGGCGATGTAATGCAACTTCAGCCACTGGTCGAGCGACGGACGCTGGCCCACGCACTCCACGTTGCAGCCGTCGTCGGAGAGATCGTTGGCAGTCGTCACAGTCGCCGCCGTCAGCAGCGAGGCATACGCGCCCTTCAGGTCGAACTCGTGGCCGCCGAAGGCATCGATGGCAGCCAACGCGGGCACGGCCGGGTCGCCGCTCATCACGTGGGTGCCGCCGTTGTTGTGCGTCCAGCGATCCCACTCACCGTGGTTCTGATTGGCCTGGTTGAACAGCGACTGCGCGATATCGCTGCCCACGTCCGGATACAGCCAGGTGACCAGCTGCAACTGCGAGCGGTATATATCCCAGCCGGAGAAGTTGGCGTACTGCACGCGCTGCTTGCCTTCGACGCGATGCACCTGCTGGTCGAAACCGCGGTATTCGCCGTTGACGTCGCTGAATACGTTGGGGTGCAGCAGCGAGTGGTAGAGCGCGGTGTAGAAGGTGGTGCGCTCATCGGCGCTGCCGCCGGTGACGGTGACCTTGCCGAGCGCATCGTTCCATGCCTGGCGGGCCTTGGCCTGTACCTGCGCCACCGTCTGCCCCGCGGGAATCTCCGCCGCGAGGTTGGCCTTGGCGTTGTCGAGGCTCACATACGAGATGCCCACGCGAACGTTCACGGCGCCCTTGGCCGGATCAAAACCCAGCCACACGCCCGAGCCCTTGCCCGCGGTGGGGAAGCCCTTTGCGTCGTAACCCGTGCCGCCCTGCGCCGCCGTCTTACCCGGCTGCACGTCGCCGTCATGCCAGGCGCCGGTGGAGGCGAACGGCTGGTCGAATTGCGCCACGAAATACAGCGTGTAGTAGCTGCGCTGATCGGCCTTGGCCAGGTAGCCGCAGAAATTGCCGCTGGTGACCGAACCGGTGACCGTGTGCGTGGCGCGATCGATGCTGACGTTCGCATCGCTGCTGCCCACTTCGGAATCGGACGTGCGGATCAGCAGATTGGCCGGCTTGTTGGCGGGAAACGCAAAGCTGCCGATGCCGCTGCGCGTTGCTGCCGCCAGTTCCACCTGCACGTCATTGGCCAGGCGCACGTGATACGCGCCAGCCGTGGCCTGCTCGTTGGCGTGGGTGTAGTCGCTGGCGTAGGTGGCATCGGTGAGATCAGCCGAAGGCGAGGCCTGCACGGCGGTGGTCACCGGCATGAAGGGCACATCGCCGCTCGCGCCAGCACAACCGGCGCCGGAGATATGCGTGAGGCTCAAACCGCGGATGCGCGGCGCGTCGTACAGATAGCCGCTGGGCGAGGCGGTACGGGTGTGCTTGCCGCGCGTGTTCTCCGGGCTCCACTGCAACATGCCGAACGGAACCACCGCGCCCGGATAGGTGTTGCCGCCATGGCGGCTGCCAATCAGCGGATTGACGTCGTCCGCCGGCTGACTCGCACCCTGCGCCAACAAGGGCGACGCGGCCGCCATCGACACGCCACACGCCAGCGCCGCGATCCACGCGCGACGAAGCCCCTGCCTACCCGACAAGCCCTGCCCCATGCCACCTCTCCCCGACGGACGTTTAGCCGTCTTCACATATTTAGATCGATCTAAATTGAGCATCTAAAAAAAGGCCACGAAGTGATGGACCCGGTTCCCGGATGACAGCGACTTGTGCCTGTCCCCAACTCTAACCTGCTTTGCAGCCGGGATGCTTGCTGCAATGCAAAAGAGGCCCAGGGGTCGCACCCATCGCCTCAATTCGCATTGGCTTTATCCCTTCAGCCATCGCCGCGCCCGCTTGTCTGTGGGAGCGCACCCTGTGCGCGACAGCGACGCCGGGGTGTACCGCTTCGTAGGTTTGTCGCGCACAGGGTGCGCTCCCACAAAGAAGCCGACCGGCAATGTTGATCCACCATCCCCGGACCTGCGTCCTCCCTTGTGGGAGCGCACCTTGTGCGCGACAGCCACGCCGGGGTGTACCGCTCCGTAGGTTTGTCGCGCACTGTCGCGCACAGGGTG
>NZ_JBFTRY010000021.1:0-42055 GCF_056399745.1 Dyella sp. 01N36 | reverse complement strand
GGTGCGCCATGTGTGACCCAAAGCCGATGCGCAGCGAGGCCCCGCTTTAAGTCCTCAGCGATTCGGGCGCGTTGCGCAGCGCTTGGAAGTATCCCCTGTGTACCCTCGGAGGTTGTCCCACAACAGCGCGCCTCGAGCGTTCGGGCTTATCCCAGCACGATGCTGCGGGCGTTATCAGGCCATTTCTTTGGGTTACTTTTCTTTGGGCCAGCAAAGAAAAGTGACTCGAGCGGCGGCAGCCGATCGAAACGCCCGCCGCGTAGGCGGCACGCTGGCCTCAAGACGACAATCAGAAGCCGAGGTTTTGGATGATCAGGCACGCGGCAGAAGAAGAGTAATCCCGGCCTGCGATGGGATGACGGCAAAGAAGAAACGTTCCCGCGAGCACCCGCCCCTCACCCCGGCCCTCTCCCCGGAGGGCAGAGGGAGAAGTGTGGCGCACCGCTTGATCACTTGCTCGCTTGCTCACTTGCACACTTGATCAATCAGCAAGCCACAACAACCAAACCCCATCAAAACGTCGCCGCCAACCTCACAAACCCATACGCCAACAACGCCGTAATCGGCAACGTAAGAATCCAAGCCCACACCATCCGCTCCACCACCGACCAACGGATCGCATTCCAACGCTTGGCCGCACCCACACCCATGATCGACGCCGACACGTTATGCGTGGTCGACACCGGAATGCCGAACGCAGACGCGGTGAGAATGACCGCCGCCGAACTGCCCTCGGCTGCAAAACCATTGATGGGATGCAGCTTCACCATCTTGTGACCCAGCGTCTTGATGATGCGCCAGCCGCCGCCTGCCGTACCGCCAGCCATGGTGAGTGCGCAAACCACGGCGACCCACGCGGGCACATTGAAGCCACCATCAGCCGAACCATGAATGCGCAGGAAGCTAAGCCACTCGGGCAGGCCGTCAAACTGACCGGCGGTGGTTGCGCCCGCCAGGGCGAGCGCAATGATGCCCATGCTCTTCTGCGCATCGTTCATGCCGTGCGCCAGACCCATCGCACTGGCCGAGACGATCTGCGCCTTGCCGAAAAACGCATTCACGAATGGCGTGCGACCAAATCGCCGCAGGAAGCCGGTGCGACTGGAGAACCAGCTGAGCAAGGCATACAACCCGCCCATCAACAGAAAGCCGATGACGAAACCCAGCAAGGGTGAAATCACCATCGGCAGGATGACCTTGGGCACCACGCCCTTGCCATCCCACCAGTGCGCGCCACCCTGCGACCAGATCACCGAAGCGAAGTTATTGCCGGACGCCGCGATCGCCGCGCCGACCAACGCGCCCACGAGCGCATGGCTGGAGCTGGACGGCAGGCCCCACCACCAGGTGATGAGGTTCCACACCGTGGCGGCCAGCAAGGCGCAGATCAGCAACTGCGGCCCCGCATCGATGACATGCGTATCGATCAGGCCCGACGCGATGGTCTTGGCCACCGCCGTGCCCCACAGTGCACCGATCAGGTTGGTGATCGCGGCCATCATCACGGCCTGGCCGGGCGTCAGCACCTTGGTCGCCACCACCGTGGCGATGGAATTGGCGGTGTCGTGGAAGCCGTTGATATAGGTAAAAGCCAGCGCGATCAGCACCACGGCAATAGCCAGACCGATGCTCATGCGCGCACCCCGCGCACAACGCCGTAAGCCCGGAACACAACCGGGCGGCTTACTTGAAAGGGATTCATCAGGTCGCGCCTCAGGAATTCTTCAGCACGATCGAGTACACGGTATTGCCCACGTCGCGGCACTTGTCGATGGCTTTTTCGAGCAGCTCGAACAAGTCCTTCGCCAGCATCGCGCGCATCGCATCGCCGCCTTCCACGTACAGCGTGCGGTACGGCGACAGCAACATGCKGTCGCCTTCGGACTCCAGCGTCTGCAGGCGATCTTGCAGTTTCTTTACCGGATCGATGCGCAGGCCGCGGCGCAGCTCGCCGATCATTTCCGACACCACGCCGGTGGCGCGTTCCAGGATCAGCGCGCGAGCGGCGAAATCCACGTCGGCCACGCGGCCGGCGACGATCTCATAGCGCTCGGCAAACTTCTCGATGGTCTTGGGAATCTTGTAGAGCGCCGAGTTGAGCGCCTCGATGTCCTCGCGATCCAGCGCGGTGACAAAGGTGTTCACCAGTTCCTCGCTGATCTGCCCCGCCAGCGCCTTCTCGCGCTGGCGCGCGGCGGCGAAGGCGGCCATCACCGGGGCGTGATCCCGGCGCGTGACCAGCTCGTGCAGGGCTTTGGCGCTTTCGCGAGCAGCCTCGGCGCTCTGTTCGAGCAGGCCATAGAACTTGTCGCCTTTGCCGAAAATCGTTTGCAATGAAAACATGCGGTTATTGCCTGGGTGCGAGGGGGGCGGAAAATGACGGATATGTTACAGGAGCCCCGAGCCGCACCGCATCAAACCCTGCCGGCCCCTCCGGGCCTCTTAGGACTTACACTGCGTCTCATGTCCAAACGCGACCTTCCCACCGGCCGGCGACCCGCATGCTGACCGAAATCGCCCTCGTCATCGTGCTTTCCCTGTTCAACGGCTTTTTCGCGTTGTCGGAAATGGCCCTGGTGGCCTCGCGCAAGAGCCGCCTCAAGCACATGGCCCGCGACAGCCGCCGTGCCCGCATGGCCCTGCGCAATGCCGAAGCGCCGGAGCGCTTCCTTTCCACCGTCCAGGTGGGCATGACCATGGTGATCCTGATTACCGGTGCCCTGGCCGGCGATGCGCTGGGCGACCACATTGCCAACGCCATCCATGGCGGACGCGCAGCCTGGATCGAGCCCTATGCCAGGATCATCGGTCTGGTGCTGGGCTTTGTGCTGATTTCCTTCATCAATATCGTGATCGGCGAGCTGGTGCCCAAACGCCTCGCGCTGTCCGCGCCCGAGCTGATCTCCGGCTATGTGTCGATGCCGATGATGGTGTTGTCGCGCATCACCGCGCCCTTCGTGTGGCTGCTCAATCTTTCCAGCAGCTTCCTGTTGCGCCTACTGCGCGTGAAGGGACGCGGCAGCGACGTGGCCACGGAAGAGGAAATCCGCCTGCTGGTGGCGGAAAGCGCCGAGCACGGCGTGCTTGATCGCGACGAACACAACATGGTCAACCGCGTGCTGCGCCTGGGCGATCGCACGGTGGACAGCGTGATGACGCCGCGCACGCGCATTGTGTGGCTGGATGCAGCGGCCAATTACCAGGAGAGCGCTGAGATCCTGCGCACCACGCCTTACTCGCGCTACCCGGTATACCGCGGCGATGAAAGCGACATTCTCGGCGTGGTCGAAGTAAAGCGCCTGCTGCGCAGCTACGCCGAAGGCAAGCCCGACATCTTCGGCCAGCTCTCCAAGCCGCTCTACGTGCCCGCTACCGCACGAGCGCTGGACTTGCTGGAAGAATTCCGCGATGCGGAAACCCAGCTCGCGTTGGTGGTGGACGAGTACGGCGACATCGAAGGACTGGTGACGCTCAATGACTTGCTGGCGGCCATTGTGGGCGCCACCCAGCTGGGCAGCAGCGACACCAAGGAAAGCCCGCTGATCACGCCGCGCGAGGATGGCAGCTGGCTGATCGACGGCTCGCTGTCCACCGACGACCTGCGTGAACTGCTGGGGGTCGACGCCCTGCCCGGCGAAGAAGAGCACGAATACCGCACAGCGGCAGGCATGGTGATGGCCGTGCTCGGCCATATCCCGCAGACCGGCGAAACCTTCGAGTGGCGCGGCTTCCGGGTGGAAGTCGTGGACCTGGACGGCGCGCGCATCGACAAGCTGCTGGTAGCGCGGTTGCCGAAGATTGATGTGGAAGAAGACGGGTTCTAAGGCCTGAGAGCGTTTCTGTGGGAGCGCAGCGATCTACTCAGCCCTTCGACGCCTTGATCTTGTCGGTAGCAATCTGCGCCATCCGCTGCGCATCGGCAAAAATGCCATGCATTACGCGCAACTCGCGCTCATCAGGCTGCGCCCGCTGAAACAGCTTGCGCAGGCGCAACATGATGGTGGTCGGCGCGCGACCCTTGTGGAAATCGATATCGTCGAGCATCTGCGACAGGTGCTCGAAGAAACGCTCCATCTGCGCCGCATCGGCCGGTGGCTCGGCATCGGCGCGAACCGGCACGTTGACCTCGCCCAGCGATGCCACGCGCAACTCGTACGCCATCACCTGCACGGCCTGCGATAGGTTCAGGGAACTGAAATCGTCGACGCTGGGGATGCGCACCATCGCGTGGCAGCGCGCCAATTCTTCGTTCTCCAGGCCGGTACGCTCGTTGCCGAACACCAGCGCCACCTGCTCGCCGCGGGCGGCCGCGGCCAGCGCTCGGCTGGCGGCTTCGCGCGGGGTGAGTTCCTCCAGGTCCACGCCACGGCGGCGGGCCGACAGACCCAGGGCCAGGCTGGTGCCGGCCAGGGCATCGACCAGACCTTCGCTCACGGTGGCGTTTTCCAGCACCTCGTCGGCGCCGGCGGCCAGGGCCGAAGCCTCCCGGTCCGGGAAGCGGTGCGGGGCCACCAGGGCCATCCGGTCGAAGCCCATGGTGCGGATGGCGCGGGCTGCGCTGCCGATATTGCCGGGGTGCGAGGTGCGCACCAGCACGTAGCGGATGCGGGCGGCGAGGTCGGATTCAGCGCTCATCGGGGCAGGAAAACTCGGGTAAACGGGCGCAAAGCTTGGAAACCTCCGGGCTTCCTGTCAAACGCGACGCGCCCGGTCGGCCTCCCGGGACTGCCTCGCGGCCATGTCTCTGATAGACTTCGCGGCCAAAACCCCGTTCTTTTGAAAGCCGAAGCCATGCCAAGACCCGCCATTAATGTCGCGGTGCGCGCCGCGCGCGCCGCAGGAAACATCATCCTGCGCTATATGAACCGCATCGACGGACTCAATATCGTCGAGAAGCAGCGCATGGACTTCGCCTCGGAAGTCGATCGCCTGGCCGAAGCCGAGATCGTCAAGGAACTCAAGCGCGCCTATCCGACCCACGCCTTCCTCGCCGAGGAAAGCGGCGCGATCGGCAAGGGGCCGCTGGTATGGGTGATCGATCCGCTCGACGGCACGCACAACTACCTGCGCGGCATTCCGCACTTCTCCGTGTCCATCGCCCTGCTCGACAAGGGTGAGCCGGTGTATGCGGTGGTGTTCGATCCGCTGCGCGACGAACTGTTCACTGCCAGCAAGGGCGATGGCGCCTACGTCAACGACCGCCGCATGCGCGTGGCCAAGCGCGAGAATCTGGCCGGGGCGATGATCGGCACCGGCTTCCCCTACCGCCAGCGCTCGCACCTCGATGCCCAGCTCGACATGACCCGCGCCCTGCTCGGCCACGCCGAGGACATCCGTCGCTCCGGCTCCGCCGCGCTGGATCTGGCCTATGTGGCCGCCGGTCGTTTTGACGGTTTCTTCGAGATCGGCCTGAAGCCCTGGGACATGGCCGCCGGCGCCCTGCTRGTGCGCGAGGCCGGTGGTCGCTACTGCGATTTCGCCGGTCGCGACGGCATCCCGGAGAGCGGCAACATCATTGCCGGCAACCTCAATGTGGCGCAGGCGATGGTGGATGCGATCAGCGCGAATGCGACGCCGCGTTTGTTGATGGCGTGAGGATGGGTTATTGGTCATAAGAAAAAGGCGCCTTCGGGCGCCTTTTTTGTAGCCAGAGCCACCTAACCCCTGTGGGAGCGCACCCTGTGCGCGACCGTCCCGCTGCGTTCTACCTCAGTCGCGCACAGGGTGCGCTCCCACAAGGGACGGGAAACATCAGGCGCCCGGCTCGGACTCACGCAAAAACACCCGCAAAAACGGCACTGTGATGCGCCGCTTCGCCGCCAGCGAAGCACGGTCGATCTGATCCAGCAGATCAAGCAACGCGCCCAGATCTCGGGCGTAGCGATTGAACAGCCAATCGAGCACCGTGTCGTCCAGCTCGATGCCGCGCGTGGCCGCCTGTTCACGCAGTACGTTGCGCCGCTCGGCATCGTCCAAGGGCTTGAGCAAAGCCTGTTGGCAGGCGCCCAGGCGCGAGCGCAGATCCGGCAGCACCAGGCCCAGTTGCACGGGCAACACCTCGGCCGCAAACAAGAAGGCGGCGCCTTCGGCCTTGGCCTGGTTATACAGGTCGAACAAGGCGTGCTCGGCCTCGCGATCGCCCGCGATGACGCCCAGGTCGTCCAGGGCGAGGAATTCGCTGCCAGCCACGCCGCGGATAGCCGCAGCCCGGTTGCCGATGCTGGCCAAGGGCAGGTATTGCACCGTACGACCACCCTGGATGGCAGCCTGGCAGGCGGCCATCAGCAGATGGCTCTTGCCGCTGCCAGTGGGCCCCGCCAGGTAGAGCCACGGCGTGTGCGCCGCATGGGCCAGCTGCTCAACGGCAGCGAGCGTCCCGGCGTTGCTGCCGGGATGGAAATGTTCGAAACGCTGGCGGCGAGGCCAGCGCAGGGCAAGCGGCAACTGCGGAATCATGGGGGTGGTACTGCGTCCTTCGGGTTGCCTCGGTCGTCGATCACGGTGCGGGTTTCCACTTCGCCCTGCGGCGTCTCGACGACTACATCCACTTCGGTGAGCACGGGATCKCCCGCGCCCTCCTCCGTGTATAGATCGCTTTGTCGGTAGCGCTCGGTCAGGTAGCGCAGCAGCACCAGGATCACCGACGCCGCCGGCAAGGCCAACAGCACGCCGAGGAAGCCGAACAGGTAACCGCCGGCCAGCACGGCAAAAATCACCGCCACCGGATGCAGGCCGATCTTGTCGCCCACCAGCTGGGGCACCAGCACATAGCCTTCCAGCAACTGGCCGACGGTGAAGATGCCTACCACGATCAGCACATGCGTCCAGTCGCCGTATTGCACCATCGCGGCGATCAGCGCGGAGCCAAAGCCCACGATGAAGCCAAGATAGGGCACGAAACTGAGCAAGCCGGCGATCATACCGATCAGCGGGCCCACCGACAGCCCCATCAGCGTGAGCGCCACGCCGTAGAAGATGCCCAGCGCGAGCATCACCAGCAGCTGGCCGCGCACGAAGGCGCCGAGCACGCTATCCGCTTCACGCGCGAGGTGGGCAACAGTCGGCTCGATCGAGCGCGGCAGGATGCGGTCGATCCACGCCACCATGCGGTCCCAGTCGCGCAGCAGGTAGAACGCCACCACCGGGATCAGCACCAGGTTGGTGAGCCACAAAATCACGCCCACGCTGGAGCGGGAAATCTTGCCCAGCACCACCGAAGCCGCATTGCCGATCGAGCCCAGGTGATCCTTGATCTGCTGGATCAGGCGATCGGTGTCGAACGCCCTGGGATCGAGGTGCAGCTTGGCCTGCACCCAGGGCAGCGCCGTATCGCGAGCCCACTCCACATAGCGGGGCATGTTGTCCACCAGATTGTCGATCTGGCGGGAAATCAGCGGGACCAGCAAGATCAGCGCGCCAACGGTGACCAGCAGCAGCACGATGAAGACGATGCTTACCGCCAGCGTGCGTCCCATGCCCAGCCGCTGCAGACGATCGGCCAGCGGATCTCCAAGGTAAGCCAGCATCGCCGCCACCACGAACGGCATCATCACCGGCGCCAGCAGCCAGAACAGGTAAAGGAAGACCGCGGTGATCGCGAGCATTTGCCAGCGGCGGGAGCTGTCAGGCGTCATCGACATGGCTCATCCCATGAGAAAGGCGGTAAGAAACGCGCGCCGGATCCAGGCTGGCGCACGCATGACGCGGCTTTCGCCGCGGCGCAATCAGTGGACCCAGCGCAGGCTGGCATCCGCATCGCCATGCGAATCGCCGCGCAGGACGCGGCCGCCGGCGGCGAGGCTATTGGTCAGGGCATCCATCGGCAGGCTGGATTTCACCAGGAACAACATGCCATCGCCCTGCGCTCTGAGCGTGGTCACCTGACGCACATTGGGATCGGCGCGCAGAACGGCCACGAGGTTGGCGTAATCCATGGCCGAATTGATCTGCGATACCCACAGCTTGCCGTCGACCGTCACCGAGCCGATCACATTGAGCTGCTTGCCGAGACGGTCGGCCAGCCCGTTGCCTGCATCGGTGAGTACGGCGGCGACGTTGGCGCCCTGCGTGCTCCACTTCTGCTGGGCACCGCCCGACAGCAGCACCCAGTCCGCGGCGTTGCCATGGACCTGGCCCAACAGCATCAGGCCGGTCTTGTACTGCCGCGCCATGGCAGCGACCTGGTCGGGCTCGGCACTGGTCAGATTCGGTGTGTCGCCGGTCTTGGCCGGATCGGCCAGCACGGTGCTATAGCCCTTGGCGGCAACGGTCTGGGTCAGCGTGGACAGCGCATCGCGGGTGAGCACGCTGCCGTCCTCATCACGTACCACCAGCAGCACCGGAGGACGGGAACCGCCGCCGGACACGCCCATCTGGGACACGGCGCGCTGCACGGCGGCCTGGTCAAAGGTGACCTGCAGGGCCATACCGGTGGTGGCCCGCTGGTACTGATACTGCTGGACGATGCCCGAGGCGCCCTTGAGCACATCGGCGTAGCCCGGCTTGGCGCTCAGGTCCTGGCCGCCGGAGGTGCGCGCCAGCACCTGGGCCAGGGCGTCGCCGAAGGCATTGTTGCGGGCAGCCTCGCTGGTATCGGCCACGGACACGGTCACGGTGTACGGCGACACTTGCCCCTGCGCATGCACGGACAGCAGCGGGGCGAGGCCCAGCATGAAACAGACGAGCAGCAGGCGGGACAGGCGCATGGGGACCGAAATCCGGTGGGGGACGCCGGAAGTCTGCCCAATCCGCCCCCTAGCGTCCATCGAAGATGTCCCGGTTCAGCGTCATCACTCAGGAAACGATCCCCCTACGCTGCTACAATTTGTCGTTTCTCCCCGCCGGGTTGCCCCCATGTCCGACGCACTCACCTACCGCGCCGCTGGCGTCGATATCGACGCAGGCAATGCCGTGGTCGAACGCATCAAGCCGCTGGTCAAGCGCACCTCCCGTCCCGAAGTGATGGGCGGCCTGGGCGGTTTCGGCGGCCTGTTCGACCTGTCGGGCAAGTACAAGGAGCCGGTGCTGGTCTCCGGTACCRACGGCGTGGGCACCAAGTTGAAGCTGGCCCAGCAGCTGGGCCGCCACGACACCATCGGCATCGACCTGGTCGGCATGTGCGTGAACGACGTGCTGGTGCAGGGCGCCGAGCCGCTGTTCTTCCTCGACTACTTCGCTACCGGCAAGCTGGACGTGGACACGACCGTGGCCGTGGTCGGCGGCATCGCCAAGGGCTGCGAGCTGGCCGGTTGCGCGCTGATCGGCGGCGAAACGGCGGAAATGCCCGATATGTACCCGCCGGGTGAATACGACCTGGGCGGTTTCACCGTCGGCGCCGTGGAAAAGTCGCAGCTGCTCAGCGGCAACGCCATCGTGGCCGGCGACGTGATCCTGGGCGTGGCCTCTTCCGGTCCGCATTCCAATGGCTATTCGCTGATCCGCAAGATCCTCGAGCGCGCCGGCAATCCGCTGGATCTGGATCTGGGCGGTGTCACCCTGGCCGACGCGCTGATGGCGCCGACCACCATCTATGTGAAGCCGATGCTGGATCTGCTGAAGAACCAGCCGGTGCATGGCATGGCCCACATCACCGGCGGTGGCCTGAAGGAAAACATCATCCGCGTGGTGCCTGACAACCTCGGCATCCACGTCGATGCGGCCGCCATCGTGCTGCCGCCGGTGTTCGAGTGGCTGATGCGCGAAGGCAACGTGGCGCGCGAGGAAATGTGGCGCACCTTCAACTGCGGCGTGGGCTTCACCGTCATTCTGCCGCGCGAGGCCGTCGACGCTGCGAGCGCCCTGCTGGCCAAGCATGGCCTGGCCAGCTCGGTGATCGGCGAGATCGTGCCCGCGCAGGGCGACGAGCGCGTGCACATCGGTTGAGTTCGTGACTGCTCCGCGTCTTCGCGTTGCCGTGCTCGCATCCGGGCGCGGCAGCAACCTGCAAGCCCTGATCGTCGCCCGCGATGCGGGCGTGCTGCCGGTCGACTTCGTGGTGGTCGGCAGCGACAAGCCCAACGCGGGCGCGCTGCAGCTGGCCAAGGATGCGTGCATCCCCACCTTCACGCTGAACCCGAAGGACTTCGCCAGCCGGCGGGATTTCGACTTCGAACTGTTTCGACGACTCGACGCCAGCGGCGCGCAGGTGCTGGTGCTCGCCGGCTTCATGCGCATCATCGACGGCGAGGCACTCGCGCCGTGGGTTGGTCGCATGATCAACGTCCACCCGTCGCTGCTGCCCAAGTATCGCGGCCTGCACACGCACCGCCGCGCGCTCGAAGCGGGCGACGCGGAGCACGGCGCCAGCGTGCACTACGTGACCGCCGAACTCGATGGCGGCCCGGTGATCGCGCAAGCGCGCATCCAGATCCAGCCCGGCGACGACGAAGGCCAGCTCGCCCATCGCCTGCTCACTTTCGAACACCAGCTGCTGCCAGCGGTGCTCAAACTGATGGCCGAACAACGCCTGGACCTGATCGCGCCCAACCGCGTGGCGCTGGACGGCAAGCTGCTGGATGCGCCGCTGCAACTGCGCCACGGCGCATTGGTTGACTGAGGGTTTTCCAGTCCTCTACAAGTCGTTCAGGAACGGCCCGTAGACTGAGGTCCCCATGACCTCATCCCATTCCCTCCGCACGTTCGCTGCCGGTCTCGCGCTGGCCCTCTCCACGACGGCCGCGTTTGCCGCGGCACCTGCCCCGACCCCGTTCACGGCGACCTATCAGGTATCGCAAGGTGGCCAGGTGATCGGCGAGGCCGTGGTCTCGCTCAAGCCCGCAGCCAATGGCCAGTGGGTGTACAGCAACCAGATCAAGGGAACCGGCGGCATCGCCGCGGCGCTGGGCGCCAACTCGAATGAAACCACCACGTTCCGCTGGAACAACGGTGCGCCGGAAACCGTCAGCTATGACTACAAGATGGACGCCGGCTTCAAGAACAAGCAGCGCCACACCGACGTGAACTGGACCAGCGGCCAGGTGACGGTAGACGACGGCAAGGGACCGATGACGTATCCGAGCGCACCGGGCATGGTGGATCGCAACACCACGTCGTACGCGATCGGCCTCGCCCTGCGTGGCGGCAAGCAGTCCGTGTCGCTGCCGGTTGCGGTGAAGCGCAATGTGGAAACGCAGGAATTCAAGGTCACCGGCAAGGAAGCGGTGAAGGTGCCTGCCGGCAGTTTCCAGGCCGAACGCGTGGTGCGCAGCAGCGACCAGAACAGCTTCAGCGCGTGGTACGCACCGCAGAAATATCCGGTGCCGGTGAAGCTCTCGCAGAGCGACGGTGGCAATCTGGAATTGCAGTTGGTCAGCTACAAGAGCAATTGATCGGTTATCGCCGCACTGAAAGAAAAAGGCCGCATCAGCGGCCTTTTTCATATCGCATGTCAAACCTGACTCAGGAAGGCAGTCGACGAATCTTCGCACCAAGCACGCCGAGCTTTTCCTCGATGTTCTCGTAGCCGCGATCGATGTGGTACACGCGATCCACCGTGGTGTCTCCTTCGGCCACCAGGCCGGCGAGCACCAGGCAAGCGGACGCACGCAGGTCGGTCGCCATGATGGGCGCACCGCTCATCTTTTCCACGCCCTTGATGATCGCCGTATTGCCTTCCAGGCGGATATCCGCGCCCAGGCGCTGCAGTTCCAGCGCGTGCATGAAGCGGTTTTCGAACACGGTCTCGGTGATCACGCCCACGCCTTCGGCCACGCAGTTGAGCGCGGTGAACTGCGCCTGCATGTCGGTGGGAAACGCCGGGTACGGCGCGGTGGTGATGTTCACCGCCTTGGGGCGACGGCCGCGCATGTCCAGCTCGATCCAGTCGGCGCCGGTGGAAATATGCGCGCCGGCTTCTTCCAGCTTGGACAACACGGCATCGAGCGTATCGGCACGGGCGTTGCGTGCGCGCACCTTGCCGCCGGTCATCGCGGCGCCGACCAGGAAGGTGCCGGTTTCGATGCGGTCGGGCAGCACTTCGTACTCGGCGCCGTGCAGGCGCTCCACGCCGTGGATGACCAGGGTGGAGGTGCCGGCGCCTTCGATCTGCGCGCCCATGGCGATCAGGCAATGCGCCAGGTCGACCACTTCCGGTTCCTGCGCGGCGTTCTCGATCACAGTGGTGCCCTGCGCGAGGGCGGCGGCCATCATGATGTTCTCGGTGCCGGTCACGGTGACCATGTCCATCGAGATGCGCGCGCCCTTCAGGCGCTTGGCCTTGGCCTTGATGTAGCCGTTCTCCACGACCACTTCGGCGCCCAGCGCCTGCAATCCGCGGATGTGCTGGTCCACCGGACGCGAGCCGATCGCGCAACCGCCGGGCAGCGACACTTCCGCCTCGCCGAAGCGAGCCACCAGCGGACCCAGCACCAGGATCGAGGCGCGCATGGTGCGCACCAGGTCATACGGGGCGAAGTGGCGGTCGGTGGTGCGCGGGTCGATATGCATCTTCATGCGGTCGTCCAGCACCAGCTGCGTGCCCATCTGGCCAAGCAGCTCGATGAAGGTCGTCACATCGTGCAGATGCGGCACGTTGCTGATCGCCACCGGCTCGTCGGCCAGCAGGCAGGAAGCGAGAATCGGGAGTACGGCGTTCTTGGCGCCCGAAATACCCACCTCACCGTGGAGCGGCTCGCCGCCACTGATCAGGATCTTGGCCATGGAAAGTCCTTGCGAATGAATGGCTCGGAAGTGCAGCGCCGCCTTAATGGCGCGCAGCGACTTCCGCGGGGGTCAGCGTCTTGAGGGCCAGCGCGTGGATCGCACCGCCCATGAGATCACCAAGCGTGGCGTAAACCAGGCGGTGCCGCGCCAGCGGGAGCTTGCCGGCGAACTGTTCCGCCACCACTTGGGCTTCAAAGTGCACGCCGTCGTCGCCACTGACGGAAGCCTGAGCACCGGGCAGGCCTTGTTCGATCATTGCCTGGATGGTGGCAGCGTCCATGGTTTTTCCACTTGCAGAGTTGGGGTCAGCGCCGCCGATCCGGTCAGGAACCGAACCCAATGGCAGCGACTATGACGTTAAAATGCGAATATGCCATGTTAATGGAAAACCTCTGTCGCAGAAACGACACGTGACGTCAGCGCCCTCTCAATTAGGCCGTTGATCACCCACAACCTATTGATACACCCGAGTTTCCCGTCTACAGACGCCCATTCAGGGTTATGACGGGAAACCGCAAGACTTTTGAGGACGCATGAACGCCTACGTCGCCCCAGCCAACCCGCTTGCGATCAACGCCGACGCCATCGTGCAGAGCGCGCGCACCGTGATCGCCACCGAGGCGGCGACCATCCGCGCCCTGGAGCCGCGCATCGGCCCCGAATTCGTGGAAGCCTGCCGCCTGATCATGAGCTGCGCCGGCCGCGTGGTTGTCACCGGCATGGGCAAGTCGGGCCACGTCGCCCGCAAGATCGCCGCCACGCTGGCGTCCACCGGCACGCCCGCTTTCTTCGTCCACCCGGGTGAAGCCAGCCATGGCGACCTGGGCATGATCCTGCCGCAGGACATCGTGCTGGCCCTGTCCAACTCGGGCGAAACCGACGAAGTGCTGTTCATCCTGCCGGTGATCAAGCGCCAGGGCATCCCCCTGATCGCGATCACGGGCAACGCTAATTCGTCGTTGGCGGACCAGGCCAATGTGCACCTGGACGCCAGCATCGCCGCCGAAGCCTGCCCGCTCGGGCTGGCGCCCACGGCCAGCACTACCGCTGCCCTGGTCATGGGCGATGCCCTGGCCATCGCGCTGCTCGAGGCCCGCGGCTTCACCTCCGAAGACTTCGCCCGCTCCCATCCTGCAGGCAGCCTGGGCCGTCGCCTGCTGCTGCACATCAGCGATGTGATGCACACCGGCGAAGGCATTCCGGCGGTGCCGCCGAACGCTTCGCTGACCCAGGCGCTGATGGAAATGACCCGCAAGCASCTGGGCATGACCGCCGTGGTCGACKCCGATCACCACCTGCTCGGCGTGTTTACCGACGGCGACCTTCGCCGTGCGCTGGACGATGACGACCTGGACCTGCGCGGCGCCACCGTGGCCGAGCTGATGACCCGCGGCCCCAAGACCATCGGTGCGGACAAGCTGGCCATCGAGGCCGCCCAGCTGATGGAAAAGCACCAGATTCACGCGCTGCTGGTGGTCAACGACAAGCAGCAGGTGGTGGGAGCGCTTAACATTCACGATCTGCTCCGCGCCCGTGTGGTCTGATCGAAAGGCTCGGCTGCTATCTATTCCTGCGTGCACCGTCTGCGCTGACCGGCGTTTGACGGTATCGCCCTTTCCTCTTGCCGACGGCTCCCATGTATCTGGCTGACCTTCCCGCCGATGTTCTCGCCCGCGCCGCCAAGATCCGCCTCGTCGTGTTCGACGTGGACGGGACCCTGACGGATGGCCGCCTGTGGTACGCCGAAGATGGCCGCGAGACCAAGGTTTTCCACGTGCATGATGGCCTGGGCCTGAAACTGCTGATGGGCCAGGGTGTGCACGTGGCCATCATTTCCGCCCGCATCAGCCATCCGGTGGCGTTGCGCGCGGAGGAACTGGACATCGCCCACGTCTACCAGGGCCAGGGCGACAAGCGGGCCTGCCTGGAGCAGTTGCTGGAAGCGCTGAACCTGGCGCCGGAACAGGCCGCCTTCGTGGGCGACGACCTGCCCGACCTGCCCGCCATGCGCATCGCCGGCCTGGCTGTCGCGGTGGCGAACGCCCATCCCTGGGTGGCTGAGCAGTCGCACTGGCGCACCCGCCTGGGCGGTGGCCAGGGCGCGGCCCGCGAGGTCTGCGACCTGATCCTGCATGCCCAGAGCAAGACCGATGCCGAGCGGGAGCGCTGGCGGTGAGTTTGCGATCTTATCTGCGCGACCGGGGCCTCCCGGTGGCGATCGTGCTGATCGGCCTGGCGACCGGCGCGGCGCAGTTGCTGTACTGGGCGCTGGCGCCCGCGCCCAAGGTCAGCGACTTCGTGGGCCCGCCCCGTTCGGGCTATACGCTGACCAATTTTCAGCTGTGGTCGTACGACGTGGATGGCTTGCCGAGCTTCGAGATGGTCGCCCCGCACCTGGAGCGCCGCGAGAACGACGAGTCGCTGTACATCAACACGCCGGACTTCACGCTGCCCTCCAACGAGGCTGGCGTGCCGCCCTGGCTGGGCAAGTCGCTGTACGCCTGGGTCGACAAGAGCGGCACCCTGCTCAAGCTGCAGGGCCCGGTCTACATGCACCGGGCGGCCTTTGCCCAGACCGATGCGGCCGAGATGCACACCTCYGAGGTCACTGCCTGGCCAAAAGAAAACCGAATGGTGACGGATGCCCCAGCGCATATGAAGCAAGGCGCACGTACACTTAACGGGGTGGGCATGCGTGCCAACCTCAACACCAATCATCTGGAGCTGTTCGATGAAGTCACCGGCTCGTTTCCGCCGCGACCCAAGAAGTCTCAAGCTGCACCTCGCCCTGCTGGGCCTGGGACTGCTCATCCTGCAGCCGGCGCTGGCCAAGCAGGATGACCGCAATCAGCCGATGAACTTCTCGTCCAAGTCCATGGACGGGTTCAACGCGCCCAATACGGTCACCACGCTCACCGGCAATGTCGTGGCTACGCAGGGCACGATGAAGCTGACTGGCGCCCTGGCCAAGCTCTACCTCGATGCCGACACCCAGGTGGCGCGTGCGGTCGTGACGGGCAACCTGGCCCATATCGAGCAGCTCGACGACGCCGGCAACCTGATGCAGGGCGATGCCTTGCAGCTGGACTACGACAACATCAACGGCATTGCGGTGCTCACAGGTAACGCCGTGGTGCGCCAGCAGGGTCGCGGTGAGTTTCATGGCGACAAGCTGGTCTACAACACGCAGACCTCGCTGATCACCGGCGAAGCCGCCGGCGACGGCCTGGTGCACGGCGTGATCCTGCCCAAGCAGAAGCCCGCAGGGGCTCCGGCTCCTGCCGCCACGCCGCCGAAGCCGGGCACGCCGCCGGCGCCGCCGCAACCGGCCACGAAACCGGCCGAGGGCCACTGATGCTGTCTGCTGAAGGTCTGCAAAAAAGTTTCAAGGCGCGCCAGGTCGTGCGCGATTTTGCCTTCTCCATCCGCGAAGGCGAGGTGGTGGGTCTGCTCGGCCCCAACGGCGCCGGCAAAACGACGTGTTTCTACATGGTGGTCGGCCTGATCGAAGCCGACGCCGGCACCATCAAGCTGGACAAGCAGGACATCACCGGCCTGCCGATGCACCAGCGCGCCAAGCTCGGTATCGGTTATCTGCCGCAGGAAGCCTCGGTGTTCCGTCGCCTTACCGTGGCCGACAACATCATGGCGGTGCTGGAACTGCGTGAAGGCTGGGACGAGAAGCGTCGCACCAACGAGCTGGAAAGCCTGCTGGACGAGCTCAAGATCGCGCATATCGCCGACCAGAAGGGCATCAGCCTGTCCGGTGGCGAACGTCGCCGCGTCGAAATTGCACGCGCACTGGCCGCGCATCCGCGTTACATGCTGCTGGACGAACCATTCGCGGGCGTCGACCCCATTTCGGTGGGCGAAATCCAGCGCATCGTGCGCCATCTGAAGGAACGCGGCATCGGCGTGCTCATCACCGACCACAATGTGCGCGAGACGCTGGGCATCTGCGATCGCGCGTACATCCTCAACGACGGTGAAGTGCTTTCGCGCGGAACGCCAGCACATATCCTCGCCGACGAAAAGGTCCGCGAGGTGTACCTGGGTCGCGAATTCCGCCTGTAACGGCTGCGGAACAGCCGACCGTCAGGGCTAAATCTGAGGTAGTACGCGATTTCGCCTTCGACCTATGGCCGACCCAGGAGGCAAGAGTTAGGATGACCTTCACGTTCATCCTGACCGGCTGGCATGAAACCCGGACTGCAGTTTCGCCTCAATCAGCAGCTCACGCTGACACCACAGTTGCAACAGGCCATTCGCCTCCTGCAGCTGTCGCAGCTTGAGCTCGAGGCTGAGCTGCGTCAGATCGCCGAAAGCAATCCCCTGCTCGAGTTCGCCGACGACAACCCCGACAATCTCGAGGGTGACGAACGCGAGTCCGAGCCGCCGATGGATGCGATACCGGTCAGCTCGTCCAGCTCCAGTAGCAGCAGCGATACTGTCGACGACGCCGAAGCACCCGAATGGGGTGATGTGGAGCGCGACGGCGGCAGCGACGATCCGGTCGACTTCTCGCTCAGTGGCGCCTCCTCGCGCAACAACAACGCGGACGAAGACGGCTTCGAGCCGCAGAGCGCCGCCCAGGAAACGCTGCAGGAACATCTGCTGTGGCAGCTCAACCTCACGCATATGAGCGCGCGCGATCGCACCATCGCCACGGTGTTGATCGACGCACTCAATCCGGATGGCTATCTCACCGAAAGCATGGAGTCGCTGATCGCGGCCCTGCCCACCGACGTCAGGGCGACCGAAGCGGAAGTGGAGTACGTGCGGCACATGCTGCAGCGCTTCGATCCCACCGGCGTGGCAAGCATCGACTTGCGCGACTGCCTGCGCGTGCAGCTTGAGCAGTTTGATGCGGACACACCGCAGCGCGAACTTGCCTTGCGCATCGTCGACGCCGAACTGGAATTGCTCGCGCGCAACGACATCGCACGGCTTGCGCGCAAGCTGCGCGTGAGCGAAGACGATACCGCCGCTGCAGCCGTGTTGATCCGCAGCCTCGATCCACGGCCGGGCGCGGCGCTCGATATCACGCCGGTCGAATATGTCGCCCCCGATGTCTATGCACGCAAAGACGTGGGTCGCTGGCGGGTCAGTCTCAATCCCGATTGCCAGCCGCGACTCGGACTCAACCAGCACTATTGCGGCCTGATCGCCCAGGCCCGCGGCACCGACGCCAGCTGGATGCGCGGACAGCTGCAGGAGGCGCGCTGGCTCATCAAGAGCCTGGAATCGCGCGCTGAGACGCTGCTGAAGGTGGCCGAAGCCATCGTGCGCCGGCAGAGCGCCTTCCTCGATTACGGCCCCGAAGCAATGCACCCCCTGGTGCTGCGCGAAGTGGCCGAGGAAGTGGGCATGCACGAATCGACCATTTCACGTGTAACTACCCGCAAATACATCCATACGCCGCGGGGCACGTTCGAACTCAAGCATTTCTTCTCCAGCGGCGTGTCCACCGAAGACGGTGGCAGTGCGTCGGCCACCGCCATCCAGGCCATGCTGCGCAAGCTGGTCGATGCCGAGGACCCGCGCAAGCCGCTGTCCGACCAGGCCATCGCGGAGGAGTTGCATCGCAAGGGCATTCAGGTTGCCCGACGCACCGTCGCCAAATACCGCGAAGCCATGCGTATTCCCAGCTCCAGCGAGCGCCAGCGCGCTGGCTGAACGAGTTTGCCCCCGTCTGCGGCAAACCGCCCCGGGAACTTGGCGGCAAAAAAGGCGTCCCCATACTCATAGGTAAGTCGATACGACGGGAAATCTGTCATGTCTGAGGCGTGAAGGTCTTTCTAACGCACGGGCAACTTCAGAGGTGCATAGTGACTATCCCGACTTGGTGAGGAGGCCTGAGAAAACCTTCGCAATACCGGAGTTTTCAAAGGTGTGTCGGCCACGACATGGGCGTCCGGCGCATCGATTCCAGCCGCGTCTGCGGCAAGTACCAGAGGAGGCGCAACATGCAAGTTCAACTCAGCGGTCAGCAGATTGAAGTCACCCCGGCCCTTCGGGATCACGTGAACAACCGGCTTGACCGCCTCACCCGCCTCGATGAGCGCATTCTCAGCCTGAGCATCGTTCTCTCCGTGAACAAACTGCAGCAGCGCGCCGAGGGCACGCTCAATGTCACGGGCAGCACCCTGCACGCCGAAGCGCTTGAGAATGACATGTACGTCTCCATCGACGTGCTCTTCGACAAGCTGGTGACCCAGTTGCGCAAGCACCGCGAGAAGATCTGCGACAAACATCAGCGCGCCGCCCGCGAGGAGCGCCTGTACGGCTGATCTGTGCCAGGCCCGCCCGGCTCCGGGCGGGCCCTCTGCCTCATCCAAGGCGTCCGCCGGTGTGAACTGGCACAATGTCCATGTAGCTGCCCTGTTCCGGCGGCGCAAAGGACAAAGCTTGGACCGGCTCTCCGCCCGACAACTCTATGACAGCGTTCACGAGCGCATGGCCTTGCGCTGGGTGTCCGGCATGCGCGGCGAATCGCGCGCGCTCGAACAAGCCGCGACGACCACGCGCCGCCCCTCGCTGATCGGCTACCTCAACGTCATCTATCCGAACAAGATCCAGATCATCGGCACCGAGGAGCTGAACTACCTCGACAGCCTGGATTCGCGCCAGCGCTGGGAGGCGATCAACAAGATTGCCGCCTATCAGCCGGTGGCGATGATCGTGACCAAGGATCAGGCCATCCCCAGCGACCTGCGCGAAGTGGCGGAAGAAACCAATACGCCGCTGTGGATCAGCTCCAAGCGCGGCCACGAGCTGCTGACCTGGATGCAATACCACCTGGCGCGCATCCTGGCGCCCAAGGTCACGCTGCATGGCGTGTTCCTGGAAGTGTTTTCCATCGGCGTGCTGATTACCGGCGAATCGGGTTCGGGCAAAAGCGAGCTTGCGCTGGAACTGATCAGCCGCGGTCATCGACTGGTCGCCGACGACGCCACCGAATTCACCCTGATCGCGCCGGACGTAATCGACGGCACCTGCCCCGAGCTGCTGCAGGACCTGCTGGAAGTGCGCGGGCTGGGCGTGCTGAATGTGCGCGAGATGTTCGGTCACACCGCGGTCAAGCCATCCAAATACCTTCGCTTGGTCGTGCACCTGAAACCACTGCGCGAGGGGGAAGACACCGATGGACTCACGCGCCTTACCGGCGATATCGGCCACCGCGAAATCTTCGAGGTGCCGGTGCCGATGATCACCATCCCGGTGGCACCCGGTCGCAACCTTGCCGTGCTGGTCGAGGCCGCGGTGCGCAACCACGTGCTCAAGAGCAAGGGCATCGACCCGGCACAGACTTTCATCGACCGCCAGGCGCACCAGATGCGCCGGCTGCCTCCGTGGTGACCCATGAGCGACACGATATCCACTAGCAACCCAGCCGACGCGATCAACCTGATCGTGCTCACCGGCATGTCCGGCGGCGGCAAGACAGTGGCCCTGCGCGCGCTGGAAGACCTGGATTTCTACTGCGTCGACAACCTTCCCACCGCCCTGCTCCCACAGCTGGTGGCGGCGGTGAGCCGCAATGTGGAAGGCAAGCGTCGCCATGTCGCCGTCGGCGTGGACGTGCGCAATCCTGGCGAAGACCTCAAGCGCATGCCGGCCATCCTGTCGGAGCTGGCCGCTGCCGGCGTGAAGGCGCATCTGATCTTTCTTGACTGCCGCGACGACGTGCTGATCAAGCGCTATTCGGAAACGCGTCGCCGTCACCCGCTGTCGTGGCAAGGCCTGTCGCTGGCCGATGCGATCGCCGAAGAGCGTCGCGTGCTGCGCCCGCTCTCGGCCATTGCCGACAAGGTGATCGATTCGAGCGAACTGAACGTGCATCAGCTGCGCCGACTGTTCGCCGCCGGTTATGCGGAGGCCACCGAAGGCCTTACGCTGATGTTCCAGTCGTTCGCGTTCCGCCGCGGCCTGCCGCTGGACGCGGACTTCGTATTCGACGCGCGCTGCCTGCCGAACCCGCACTGGGATCCCACGCTGCGCCCGTTGTCGGGCAAGGATGCCGCCGTGAGCGCCTACCTCGATGCGCAGCCCTTGGTCGCCGAATACTTTGCCGATACGGCGCGCTGGCTCGACACCTGGCTGCCGCGCTTCGAAGCGGACGACCGCAGCTACGTCACCATCGCCATCGGCTGCACCGGCGGTCGACACCGCTCGGTGTATCTGGTGGAAAAGCTTGCCGCCCATTACCGCGCGCTACGCAATGGCGTGCTTACCTTCCATCGCGAACTCGAGTGATAGCCATGCTGAGCATCCTTGCACTACGGATCGGCACGCCGTCATGAGCGTCGGCGTGCTGTTGATGACGCACGAGGCGGTCGGCCAGGCGCTGATCTCCGCCGCCCACCACGTGCTGCCCAAATTGCCCCTGCGCGTGGAGGCAGCCGAAGTGCCACCGCACTCCGATCCGGATGTGATGCGCACGCTTACGGCGAAGCACGCACGCGAGCTGGACGAAGGCGACGGTGTGCTGGTGCTGGCCGACCTTTACGGCGCCACGCCCTGCAATATCGGCTTGTCGCTCAGTGCGCTGGGCGTGCGCTTGCGCTGCGTATCGGGACTGAACCTGCCGATGCTGCTGCGCGTACTCAATTACGCAGAAAAACCGTTGGACGAGCTGGCGGAAATCGCCGCCAGTGGTGGCCGCGGAGGAATCTTCATCGACCATGCTTGAGAAAGAGATCGTTGTTTCCAACAAACTGGGCCTGCATGCCCGCGCCTCGGCCAAGCTGGTGCAGCTGGTGCAAGGCTTCAAATCCACCGTGTGGCTGATCAGCAAGGGCCGCGAGGTGAATGCACAAAGCA
Source organism: Dyella sp. 01N36 (assembly GCF_056399745.1). NCBI lineage: Bacteria > Pseudomonadati > Pseudomonadota > Gammaproteobacteria > Lysobacterales > Rhodanobacteraceae > Dyella > Dyella sp. 01N36. Next base: position 20,572 of record NZ_JBFTRY010000021.1, on the reverse strand, counting down.
TCATGGGCGTGATGATGCTGGCCGCCGGCATCGGCACGCCGCTGGTGGTTCGCGCCGATGGCCCGGACGAAGCGTCCGCCATCGACGCCGTGGTGGCGCTGTTCGATCGCAAGTTCGACGAAGGAGCCTGAGTGCGCAAAAAGATCGCCCGCGACTGCCGAGCTGAGGCCGTATTCACGGCCCGGTGGGCTGCGTCGTGCGATCTTTCTCATCCAGCATTCGACACGTTGGCCGGATGCCGACGTCGCGCACGGCCGGACCGGCCGTTACACCATGGAAGGCATGCATGAGACAGGTACTGACAGGCACCACGGCAGCAAAAGGCATGGCTCTTGGCCGCGCCCGCMTGGTGCAGCCCAGTCGCTACCTGGTCGACACCCGTCCGCTCAATGAAGACGAAGTCGAAAGCGAACTTGCCCGGCTGCATCGCGCGCTCGATACCGCGCGGCAGGAACTGCGCGAGCTGCGCGGCAAGCTGCACGGCGCGCTCGCGCGCGAAGTGAACGAGTTCATCGATGCGCACAGCCTGCTGCTCGATGATCCCGAACTGCTGCGCGGCCTGGATGATCTCGTTCGAATCGGCCATTACCGTCCTGGCGCAGCGCTCAAGAAGCAGCGCGATCGCCTCGCGGCCGTGTTCGAGGCGATGGACGATCCCTACCTGCGCTCGCGCAAGGAAGACGTCGACCAGGTGATCGGGCGCGTGATCTCCGCCCTGCAGCGCCAGACCAGTCGCGAAGAACGCAAGTTGGCCGCGCGCGTGGGCGAGATCCTGATCGCCGACACCATCGCCCCGGCCGACATGGCGCACCTCGCCGGCGCCGGCCTGCTCGGCGTGGTCGCCAGTTCGGGCAGCCCGTATTCGCACAGCGCGATCCTTGCGCGCAGCCTCGATCTGCCCATGCTGGTGGGCGCGCGCGATGCATTGTCGACCATCCACGATGACGACCTGATCCTGCTCGACGCCGAACGCGGCGAGGCCGTGGTGCATCCCACCGCACAGGACCTGGCCCATTACCGCGCCTGGCAGCGCGAAGCCGCGGCTGAAGGTCGCCGCCTCGCCACGCTGGCGAACGCACCCACTCGCACCCGCGACGGCGTCGACATCCGCCTGTTCGCCAATGCGGAAATGCCCGCCGATATTGCGATGGCGCGCGCACGCGGCGCCGACGGCGTGGGCTTGTATCGCACCGAGTTCCTGTTCCTGCGCCAGAAGGGACTGCCCACCGAAGACGAACAGTTCATCGCCTATCGCGATCTCGTGCTCGGTATGGGCGGCTTGCCGGTCACCATCCGCACGCTCGACCTGGGTGCGGACAAGGCCGATGCCGCGGGACTCGTCTTGCGCGGCGAAGACAACCCGGCGCTGGGTGTGCGCGGCGTGCGCCTGTCGCTGCGTTATCCGGCCGTGTTCTCCACGCAGATTCGCGCCATCCTGCGCGCGGCCTGCTACGGACCAGTGCGTGTGCTGGTGCCGATGGTGACCCAGCCCGATGAGCTCATTGCGGTACGCACGCTGTTCAAGCTGGYGCGTCAGGAGCTCAAGCGCGAGAACGTCGACCTGCCGGAAAAACTGCAGCTTGGCGCGATGATCGAAGTGCCGGCGGCCGCCATCAATGTGCGCGCCCTGCTCGAACACGCCGACTTCCTGGCCATCGGCACCAACGATCTGGCGCAATACGTGCTCGCCGCCGATCGCGGCAACGATGCGCTGGAAAACATCTACAACCCGCTACAGCCCGCGCTGCTGCGCCTGCTCGCCTACGTGATCACCGAAGGCCGCCGCGCGAAGAAAGGCGTGAGCCTGTGCGGCGAAATCGGCGGCGATGCGAATTTCACCGGCCTGTTGCTGGCGCTGGGCCTGTGCGAATTCAGTATGCATCCCAGCCAGTTGCTGCATGTGCGCGATCGTCTGGCTTCGCTCGATCATGCCGTATTGCGGTCGCATGCGCCGCGCATTCTTCGTGCGCGCACGCATGAGGAGGCTGAGGCGTTGCTGGCCAGCATTATTGGCTAGCCCGACCGCCGAACTGTTTTTTTGTGGGATCGCACCCTGTGCGCGACTGGCCTGACGCGACAACCGGTCGCGMGCAGGGTGCGCTCATACAGTTTTTTTGAGGCCCTCAGGCTGCGCTGGCTAAAAACGCCTCGATCAACGCCCCGCGATAACGCTGCCGATGCAACAGCAACGACAGCTTGCGATGCAGATCGAGAAATGGCGTGCGCAGCACTTTCAGCCGCCCCGCGGCTACCGCGTCGATGATGGCCACCTCGGGGATACACGCGATGCCAAGGCCGGCGATCACGGCCTGCTTGATCGCTTCAGCCTGATCCAGCTCCAGCACGGTTTCGCCGGGCGGCAGGCTGGCAAGCGCACGCTCGCTCAAACTCCGTGTGGCTGAGCCCGGTTCGCGCAGTACCCAACGTGTTCCGGCGAAATCCTCCGGCTCCAGTCGCCGTTTGCGCGCCAGCGGATGATCGGGCGACGCGCAGACCACCAGCGCATCGTCGCGCCACGGGCGCACTTCCAGCGACGGGTGGGCGACCGGCCCTTCGACGCAGCCCAGCTCCAGTCCATGGTCGAGCATGGACGCCACGATTTCCGATGTATTGGATACGCGCAACCGGACCGAGACATGCGGATGCGCGCGCACGAACGCGCCGAGCAGTTCGCCCACGCGATAGTTGCCCACCGTATTGCTCGCGCCCACGCGCAGCTCGCCGCCCAACTCGTCGACGCCGCCGCTGCCAAGGCGTCCGAACTCTGCATAGCGCTCCAGCAGCTCCTGCGCCAGCGGCAGCAACTCCCGCCCACGCGTATTGAGGCGCAAGCGGCCGCGCTCGCGGGCGAACACGGCAGCGTCGAGCTGCCGCTCCATCTCCGCCAGCGCCATGCTCGCCGCCGGCTGGGTGAGATGAAGCATCTCGGCCGCCGCACGCACACTGCCGAGACGTGCGATCTGGACGAACACCTCCAGCTGGCGCGGGCTGATATTGATCATCAGGCTATCTTATAACAGCCATCAATAATTCAAAGTTTTTCTGATGGACGGCGAGGCGGAAAATGCTGCCATCGCAGGAGAACCGCATGAACGCCGCCGTCGCCATTCCCACCACCCCCACGCCTTCCCGCCTTCCCGGCTTATTGCTGTCGGTGGTGATCGCCCTGGTCGCGCTGGGGCTGGGCAAAGTCGCCCCGCTGATCGGCGGCCCGGTGTTTGGCATCGTGCTGGGCATCCTGGTGCGCAATACGGTGGCTCCGGGCGGCAGCTACACGCCCGGCATCCAGTTTGCCGGCAAGCAGGTGCTGCAGTGGTCGATCATTGCGCTGGGTTTCGGCCTGAGTCTGAACCAGGTGGCCAAGACGGGCCTGGAATCCCTCTCGGTCACGCTGGTGACCATGACCGTTGCCTTCCTCACCGCGTGGGGCTTGGGTCGACTGCTGAAGGTCCAGGACAAGCTGAAGATTCTGATCGGCGTGGGCACGGCGATCTGCGGCGGCTCGGCGATTGCCGCCGTCACGCCGATCATCAAGCCGGACGAACACGACACCGCGTTCGCCATCTCCACCATCTTCCTGTTCAACCTGGTCGCGGTGCTGCTGTTCCCGCTGCTGGGGCACCTGCTGCATCTTTCGGATCTGGGCTTCGGCCTGTGGGCGGGCACCGCCATCAATGACACCTCCTCGGTGGTCGCGGCGGGTTACAGTTTCAGCAAGGAGGCTGGCGATTACGCCACCATCGTCAAGCTCACCCGCGCCACGCTGATCATTCCGATCTGCCTGATCCTCGCCTTCGCCACCGCGTGGAAGCAGAAGAAGCAAGGCGCCACGGATTTCAGCCTCGCGCGCATCTTTCCCTGGTTCATTCTGTGGTTCCTGGTGGCCTCCGCCGTTCGTACGGCAGGCCTGGTGCCGGTGGCGATCCAGCCGGCGCTGCATCTGGCGGCCGAGTTCCTGATCATCGTGGCACTGACGGCGATTGGCCTGTCTGCGAATTTGCGCAAGATGGCGTCCACCGGTGCGCGGCCGATCCTGCTGGGACTGGGCGTCTGGGCGGCGGTGGCGGTGAGCAGTCTGGTCGTGCAGTTGGTGATTGGACAGCTCTAAACGCGGCGATCGTTTACGCTTGGCGCTCAACGTCATGTCGATGGGACGCCACCATGCTGCTCCAGGGCCAGTGTCACTGCGGAAATATTGCCTACACGCTCAGCTGGGAACCTGATCCCGTCGAGATCCCCGCGCGCGCCTGCGACTGCACCTTCTGCACCAAGCATGGTGCCGTCTGGACGTCCAAACCCGATGGCGAGCTGCGCGTCACCATCGGCGATCAGGAACTGGTGAATCGTTACTCATTTGGCACCGGCACAGCAGCGTTCCACATCTGCCGCCAATGTGGTGCGGTACCGCTGGTGACCTGCACGGTGGATGGTCAGGTCTACGCCGTGGTCAACGTCAACACGATCGACAATCTCGACACCGGCTTGCTGCAGCATCGGGCGGCGAGTTTCAGCGAAGAAGACCTGGGCACCAAGCTTGCGCGGCGGCAGTCGAACTGGATCGCCAACGTCAGCTTTATCGAACGCAGCGCCTGATCACGCAGAAGGCTTCAGCGCCAGTGATTTGAGGATGGCCAGCGGCCCCGCCAGATTTCCGGCAAGCGCTTCCGGTAAGCGATAGCGCCCGAGAATGTACTCCGGCGTGTTGCAAGCAATCCAGGTGGCGCCGTGGCCGTCATCCCACACCAGCGCCTTCAGCGGCAGATCCAGTCCCACCACGGGTTCCAGCTGCATCAAAGGCGTGCCGCCCTTGGGATTGCCGAAGATCAGCATTTGCTCCGCACGCATGGTGAGGCCGGCCCGCGCCGCGTCGCCACTGAAGTCGATCAACGCGAATACTGTTGCGCCGTGCGACTCCACCGCCTCGCGAAGCTTGGCGATGGTGGTGGGCACATCGAACGCTGACTGGAATTGAAGGATCCCGTTGTTGCTCTGGCTGGACATCCGGTTGCCTCGTTACGGGTGAAATAACGAGGCATTTTCAGCCCATGCGCGTTAATCCGACGCATGCAAAAAAAACGCACCCCGGCCCACACCGGGGTGCGTCATACAGCTAAGCGCGATGGATCAGCGCATGCCGCCGCCGGCGTAGAGCTGTTCGCCGGTGAGCCAGTAGGAGTCGTTGGAGGCCAGGAAGGTCACGATGGAGGCGATGTCGTCCGGCTGGCCGATGCGGCCCAGCGGGGTCTGCGCAATGGCGCCCTGATGGAAGTCCGAACCGATGAAGCCGGCGGTGTGAGTGCCTTCGGTTTCCACCATGCCCGGATTCACCGCGTTGACGCGGATCTTGCGCGGGCCAAGCTCACGCGACAGCACGCCGGTGATCGCGTCCACGGCGCCCTTGGTGCCCGTATACACCGCGCTTTCGGCCGGCACGATGCGCGAGACCAGCGAGCCGATGTTGATGATGCTGCCGCCGTCCTTCATGTGACGAGCCGCGGCCTGCGTGGTCAGCAACAGGCCAAGCACGTTTACGTTGAACTGCTTGTGGAAGTGCTCCTCGGTGATGGCGTCCAACGCGCCAAATTCATAGACGCCCGAGTTGTTCACCAGGATGTCCAGACGGCCGAAGTTCGACACGGCTGCATCCGCCAGGCCCTTCGCATCAGCTGCCTTGGAAACGTCGCCACCCACGGCCACGGCCTTGCCGCCAGCCTTGGTGATTTCGGCGACCACGGCATCCGCGCCGGCCTTGCTGGAGGCGTAATTCACGACCACCGAAGCGCCTTCGGCGGCCAGCGCCTTGGCGATGGCGGCACCAATACCCTTGGATGCGCCGGTAACAACAGCCACTTTACCTTTGAGCTTGCTCATGACGGATACCTGTTCAGGTTTGTGTGTAGAAGGGCTTGGGACAAGTTGTTGTCCCATAGTTCGTAACATACGAACTTAAGAACTAGATTTCAAGTGCTGCTAAAATGAGCACATGAGGCCCCTGACCCACCCATCCATTGACGATGTCACCGTCGAAGGCATCCTGCATGCCCTCTCCGATCCGGTGCGCGCCACCATATATTGGCAACTGTCCTGTGCGGACAGCGCGAACAGCTGCTCCGTATTTCTCAAGCTGGAAAACCGCTGCATTCCAAAGTCCACGCTGTCACAGCATTTTCGTGCGCTGCGCGAAGCCGGCCTGATACGCAGCGAACGCCGCGGCGTGGAAATGCTCAACACCACGCGTTGCGCGGAAATCGAAGAACGTTTTCCGGGATTGCTGCCCGCAATCAAACACGCCCAGAGCATCCAGTGCGCTGCACGCAAGCAAGATGCTGCGCCCAAGCTCGTCGTTGGCGAAGGCGTGCACGGCGGCTGAGTCAGCCGCCGCAAGGAGCAAGCTCAGGCCTTGCCCTGCTCTACCAGCGTCAGCGCGACTTTGTCGCGCAGATACACCGGCAAGGCGTGTTCCGGCGCGCCGGCGCGACCCGCCAGGAATTCGCGTGCAGCGAGCTCGGCTACATGGCGCGCCTGCGGATAGCGCGCGCCTTGCGCGGAGCGCAGTTCGCCGGTGAGATGCGGACGCAGCACGTCCGCATAGGTGCTCCAACCGGTGCCGACCACGTGCCATGCCGGCGATACCGACAAGCTCAGCGCGGCGGGCATGCAGACGCGTTCTTCATCGAGCTCGATGAGCCCGCCGTTGTCGTCGCGTCGGTAGCTTGCGGCGTAGATCTCGCCCATGCGGGCATCGATCACGGCCAGGATGGCCGCATCGTCTTCAGGAGCTTCCAGCGCCAGCGCGGCCAGCGATGACACCGTCACCACCGGCACGTCCAGCGCCAGCGCCATGCCTTGGGCGAGCGAAATGCCCAGGCGCACGCCGGTGAAGGCGCCCGGGCCGCGGCCCACGGCGATCACATCGAGTGCGTGCCGACCCAGACCGGCCTCGGCCAGCAGGGCATCGGCCATGGGTAGCACCAGTTCGGCGTGACGGCGTGGCGCGATTTCGCTGCGGGCGACTACTTCGTCGCCATGGATCAGGGCGACGGAGCAGGCTTCGGTGGAGGTTTCGATGGCGAGCAGATTCATGGCTGCTCCATGATAGCCGGGCCGGCCGCCGCAGGCATGCTGGCGTACCAGTCGATGCGGCGGGTCAGGTACATCAGCAGGGCCACGGTGACCACCAGGACGATCGCGCCAATCAGCAAGGCGTATTCCTCGGCCGCCAGCACCACGTAGAGCATGGCGTAAACCAGGGCGAGCGAGCCGCCCAGCAACAGCCCTGCACGGCGCGCGCCGAGCACCGCCATGGCGTAGCCGCCCACGATCGCCACCACCGCGCCCGCCGCCGCCGCATAGGCCAGTCCAAAGCCGATCTGCTCGGACAAGGCAAGAAGCAATACATAGAACGTCGTCAGTGCCGCGCCCACCAGCAGGTATTGCACCGGATGCACGCGCAAACGCTTGAGCACTTCGAACAGGAAGAACGCCACGAAGGTCATCGTGATGAACAGCAGCCCGTACTTCCCCGCGCGCACATTGCGCTGATAGACACCCACCGGCTGGAACAGCGCCACGCCGAAGGCCGCGTCATGCACGGCGCTGTCGATACGCGCATCGCTCGCATGCCACGACTGGCCGAACTTGCGATTGAGATCCAGCATATGCCAGCGCGCCGAAAAGCCCTGCGCATTCACCGTGCGCTCCAGCGGCAAAGCCGCGCCGATGAAACTCGGGTCGGGCCATGGCGCATGCATCGTCACCTCGGTGGTGCGCGCCAGCGGCAATAGCTGCAACGATTGCGTGCCCGCCAACTTCAGCTTCACGGAAAACTCGATCGGCTGGCCGTTCAGCGCCTCGAGATCGAGTGGCACAACAACTGTGGAGGACGCACCGGCAATCGTCGCCGCCGATGATGCGAAGCGTTGCGGTTTGCCGTTGACCAGCAACTCGGTGACTTCCTGCAAGCCACGCAGATCGCCGACTGCGAGCCTCAATTCGGCCTTGCCATCCTGCCAGACGGCGCTATCCATCTGGCGCTGCTGCGCGATATCTTCCGCAGTGAATTTGCCGTGCAGCTCGACCGTGGAAGCAAACACGGGCGCTTCATAGATGCCGTAGCTGCGCTTGTCCACCGACATTCCAATGCTCATGTCGGCGGTGTCGGGAAGCACCAGGGTGGTATCGGCCACATCGCGCAGTTCGCCGCCGGTCATCGCGATCTTTTCGTGCGATGGCACGGCAAGCACCAGACCACCGAGTACCTGTTCGCCGCCCCAGCCCTGGGCAATCTGATCGATCGCCGCCCGTCGCATGCCTTGTCGCTCGTCCACCAGCGACTGCACTTTCCATAACGGCAGCAACATCAGCAGCGCCAGCAGGCCCACGCCCAGCACCTTGGCGGTCCAGCTCTTCATCCAGTGTCCCATGGCCCCATCCTTAGCATCGGAGACTGCAGGAAAACATGCCTCCGGGCCATCGGGCGGGCGATTGGCTGTCGACTCGCGCGCAACTTGTGGCAGAACCGGGGCGCAACTCATTACCCCTGAGGTAATCGCAACCATGCGGCGCCGGTCGCAAGCTGTTCCCACACCAACCCACGGAGGAACATGCCATGACCAACCACGCCCACACGCTTGCCGAACGCTATATCGCCAGCTGGAACGAAACCGACGCACTGCGCCGCCGCAGCCTGATCGAAGACGTCTACGCAGAACATGCGCGCTACACCGATCCGATGGTGGACGCGAAGGGCTGGCAGGCGATCGACGCCACCGTCGCTGCCGTACAGGAGATGTTTCCGGGTCACCGCTTCGCGCTGGCGGGCGTGGTCGATGCGCATCACGACACCTTGCGCTTCCACTGGCATCTTGCCTCGCCGGGCGCGGACGAACCGCTGGTGATCGGCTTCGATGTTGCAGCGATGGAAGACGGACGCATTCGCCAGGTGTTCGGCTTTCTCGACAAGGTACCGCAGCTGGTCTAAGTCTCATCGCCGGACGGCAACCCCGCCGTCCGGCATGGCCGGCGATGCGTCCTCGTGGGAACATTGCTGCAACGAGGCACGACGGAGTAATGCATGAGCGCCACGGTTTCCACGCTTGCCCGTCCAGTGGGCGACCTGCTGCGAGAGTGGCGACGCCATCGCCGACTCAGCCAGCTCGACCTGGCCAGCGGCGCGGAGATTTCCACGCGCCATTTGAGCTTCATGGAATCGGGCCGCTCGCAACCGAGCCGCGACATGATCCTGCGGCTGGCGGAATATCTGGAGATCCCCTTGCGCGAACGCAATCAACTGCTGGTGGCAGCGGGATTCGCACCCGTCTATCGCGAACGCACGTTTGACGATCCAGCGTTTACCGCGGTGCGCGGCTCGATTCGCTTGTTGTTGAAAGGCCTGGAGCCCTATCCCGCGCTCGCCATCGACCGCCACTGGAATCTGATCGAAAGCAACCAGGCCACGCAGCGCATGCTGGCGGGACTGGTACCRCAATGGCTCAAGCCGCCGATCAATGTGTTGCGCCTCAGCCTGCATCCCGATGGGCTGGCACCGCATATCCGCAATCTGCCGGTGTGGCGGGCGCACCTGCTCGATCGCTTGCGTCGCCAGATCGATGCCACGCACGACCCGGCGCTGGTCGCCTTACTTCAGGAATTGCGCAGCTATCCCGGCGACGATGCCGACGAACTCCACGTACTCAGCGGCGACATCGCAGTGCCCATGGAACTGGCACTGGGCGATGTCACGCTGTCGATGCTGAGCACCACCACGGTATTCGGCACGCCGATGGATATCACGCTGGCCGAACTCGCCCTGGAGGCTTTTGTTCCCGCGGACGAAGCGACCGCGCACCATCTGCGCGAGATAGCCGCCCGCACTTAAGCTCAGGCCGGCGGCTGCCACAGTTCGATGCGCGTGCCTTCCGGATCCATGATCCAGCCGAAGCGGCCGAATTCGCTCTCTTCCACCTTGTCCTCGACGGTCACGCCGTCGGCGCGCAGCTGGGCGAGCAGTGCGTCAAGATCATCCACGCGGAAATTGATCATGTACGGCAGCGTGCTGGGCGCGAAATGGGTGGTGTCGGCCGCAAACGGTGACCAGAGTGTGTAGCCCGGGCGCGCCGAGTCTTCATTGAAGCGGGCTCCGCCCCATTTCTGCACGGGCAGTCCCAGGTGCTTGGCGTACCACTCGTTCAACGCCTTGGCGTCGCGCGACTTGAAGAAGATGCCGCCGAGTCCGATGACCTTTGCCATGTTGGTGCCCTCTGCGCTGGGGGTAAGACGCCTATCATCTTTCGGGGAAAGGCTGGAGGCTAGTGCCTTTCCACGGCGAGACCTCATGGGCGCGGTCATGCCGGATACCGGGGCAAATCGATGGGCCGCGGTCGCGCACAGGGTGCGCTCCTACAAGGTTCTCGTTAACCGGGGGAGGTGTCGTCGAAGAAGGCGGCCACCTGGACCAGCTCCTTGGTGCGCGGCATGGGCGGCAGGCTGTTGAGAAACAGACGTCCATAGCCCTTGCTGGTCAGTCGCGGATCGCACAGCACCAGCACGCCGCGATCATGCACGTCGCGAATCAGGCGCCCTGCGCCCTGCTTGAGCGCAATGACCGCGCTGGGCACCTGCCATCCCATGAAGGGGTTGATGCCTGCCTGCTCAAGTGCTTCGAGTCGCGCCTGCAAGACCGGATCATCGGGCGATGCGAACGGCAGCTTGTCGATCACCACCACGCTGAGCGCTTCTCCGGCGACGTCCACGCCTTCCCAGAAACTGGCCGCACCCAACAGGACGCCGTGGCCGCTTTGGCGAAATTCTTCCAGCAAGCGATGCCGCGGCGCGGTGCCCTGCACGAACAGCGGCCACGGCACGCGCTCTTGCRATAGCTCCGCGGCACGACGCAACGCTCGATGCGAGGTAAACAACAGAAACGCGCGCCCATGCGATGCATGCAATACCGGCAGCACGGCCTCGATCACACGATCGGTGTAGTCGCGCGCGGAGGGATCGGGCAATCCGGGAGGCAGGTAGCAAAGCGCTTGCTTGGCGTAGTCGAACGGACTTTCCACCTGCAATGTCTGAGGATCTTCCAGACCGAGTTGCCGTGCAAAGTGGTCGAAACTGGACGACACGGACAGCGTAGCCGAGGTGTAGATCCAGGCAGCCTGGGTCTGCTCGCGCATCGTCCGCAAGGGCGCGGCCAGATCCAGCGGCGTTGCGTGCAAGGCGAGGCCTCGTGGAAACAACTCGTACCAGCGCACGTCCCGTTCGCTTTCGCGCTCGGCGATGCGATCGAGCCGTTCGCTCATCAAGGCAGCGCGTTCGTGCGCGTTGGCGAAACCGCGCGAACGTTCCGCCTGCGAGGCCAGCACGTCGGTCAGTGCCGCCAGCACGTCGCGCAGCTCGTGCAGTTTGTCGCTGATCTCGCGATGGCTTTCCAGCTGATGGAACGGCCCGCGCTCCGCCAGGCCATCCATGCTCAGCCGCAGCTTGCGCACGGCGTCCTGCATGGCCTCGACCGGCTCAAGCACCAAGCCGATGGCGCCGGTGACGCCATTGCATTCGCTCAGGCTGTCCTGTGCCAGATCGGTGAGCTGACGTGCGCTGAGGCTCTGCGAAAAGAACTGGCCCGCCAGCTCGGGGATTTGATGCGCCTCGTCCAGGATGAACGCGCTGGCACCGGGAAGAATCTCGCCGAACCCTTCCTGCTTGAGCGCCAGGTCGGCGAACAGCAGGTGATGATTGACCACCACCAGCTCGGCTTCCTGCGCCTCGCGTCGCGCCTTGATCACGTGGCAATCGTCGTAGAACGGACACTCCACGCCCAGGCAGTTTTCCGGGGTGGAGGTGACGCGCGGCCACATCGGCGATTCTTCCGGCACTTCGGCCAGCTCCATGCGATCGCCGCGCCGCGTGCGCGCCGACCAGGCGCGGATCGCCGCCAGCTGGGAAGCCTGGGCGCGATCAAAAGTCGCGCCTTCGCGCACGGTCTGATCCAGCCGGTAGAGACACAGGTAGTTGGAGCGCCCCTTGAGCAAGGCTGTTTTCAGGCGCACATCCAGCACCGAACGCATGCGCGGCAGGTCGCGGAAATACAGCTGGTCCTGCAGCGCCTTGGTGCCGGTCGACACAATGACGCGCTCGCCGGACAGCAGTGCGGGCACAAGATAAGCGAAGGTCTTGCCCGTGCCCGTGMCCGCCTCGGCAATTAGCGTCTCGCGCTCGGCGATGGCGTGCTGCACCGCGCGCGCCATCGCCTGTTGGGCGGCGCGCGGGGCGAAATTGGGCAGCTCGCGGGCGAAGGGGCCTTCCGTGCCCAGCAGCGCCGCAACATCCTCGTGATCGATCATCCGCCCAGTATCGCCGACCTCGGTCGCATCCGCGAATACTCTAGACTGTGCCCTTCCCACCCGTGGAGCCTCGCCATGTCCTCACGGATCACCGGCATCGGCCAGATCGCTGTCACCGTCAGCGACGTCGATGCAGCGCTGTCGTTCTATCGCGACATCCTCGAGCTGCCCTTCCTGTTCCGCCCCGCCACCAACCTGGCGTTTCTCGATGCGGGCGGCATACGGTTGATGCTGTCGACACCCCAGGGCCACGGCAACGTTGGCAGCAATTCCATCCTCTACTTCAAGGTCCCGGACATCGAGCACAGTTTTCGCGCCCTGCTCGATCACGGCGCGGTGGGCGAACGCGAGCCGCAGGCGACCGCGGAGCTATCCGACCACACGCTATGGCTGGCCTTTCTGCGCGATCCCGACGGGAATCTGGTGGGCCTGATGGAAGAGCGCGCCAGGGCCTAGCTGCCCTCGCAAGATCGACCCGGCAAGCTCACGCCCGGATGCACGCCAAATGGTCCTGGCGTGCACCGCCCTTGCGGATCCGGCTTGCTTCCTTGACGACGCGCGATCGGGGTGACGCTTCATCAAGGGTGCCCCCAGGACTGGAGGTCACTCCATTCGCCGAGGCCCGACACCACGGGCCGGTCATCGGCGACTTAGGACTTACAGCGTGAAGTCGTACTGCAACTGCAGTCGCGCATAACGCGGCGTGTTGAAGTACTTGGGCAGCTTGTAGTGTGTGTACTGCGTTTTGCGCCCGCTGTTGGAAATGGTTTCGTACTGTTCGTAGACAAAGGTCGGTGAGTCGTTGTCGAACAGGTTGATCACCGAGAGCTGCATGCTCAGGCCTTTTGCCCACGAGGGCTGATAGATCACGTTCGGGCTGACCGTCCACAGCCACGGCGTGCGTCCCGAGGTTCCCTCCGCGCTGACTTCGCCGTTGCAGACATGGAACTGCGCGCCATAGCCGAAGCGGGTACCCAGCGTACCGCCGCCACCGCCATAGCAGCTGATCGGCGCACCCGATTGCGCCAGCAAATTGAGGCCTGCCGACCACTCGGGCGTGAACTTGTAAGCGCCGTAGAGCTTGATGGCGTGCCGGCGATCGTTGGGCAGGTAGCCATTGGCGCCGACCATGATTTCCGGGAAATCGAAATCCGACGTGGTGCCGGTATCGTCCTGGCCGTTGCTGGATTTCACCAGGCCCTCGGTGTTGCCGTAGCTCTTGGACCAAGTGTAGGAGGCGTTGACGTAGTACTTCTCGGATTGCTTCTCGGCGCTGAACACCACGCCTTGATAAGAACGCTTGGCGCGCGGCCCCAAGGTGCTGCCGGGGATCGTCACGTTGAACGTGCGAGGCGAGCCGTCCAGTGTGGTCGTCAACGTAAGCGCACTTCCCGGATTGTAGATCCAGCAGCCGCCCATGCCGGTTGGAACGGACCACTGGTCGTCCCAAGCATCGCCCACGCCCTGCTTCACTGCCTCCGCGTAGAACGGACGCGAATCGCAGGTGTCGTCGATCGTCGTGCGCAAGTTTCGATAAGTGGCCTTGACGCCGACGGTCCAGTTGTCGAGAAAACTATTTTCGCTGCGCAGGCTCTTCTGGAAACCCAGGATGTACTCATCCTGCACATACGGCTTCAAATCCTTGGAGGCCACCGCCCGTGGATTGGGCGTACTGCCATCCTCACCGTTGAGGATGTAATGGCCCTGGCTGCCGGACTTGCCCACCAACACCGGTGAGCCGTCGGGATTGATGGCCGTGTAGAGGCTGTCGTCTTCGGTATAGAGCGAGGCCGTCGCCGCGCGCAAGGCGACGTTGGCCGCGATCGGCAAGGAGTAACGACCTGCACTGCCTGCGACCTTGAACGAGGCATCACCCATCACGTCCCAGGAAAAGCCCAGACGCGGCTGCCAGATATTTTCCTGTTTGACGAAGCTTTCTCCGGCACCGTTCCTGTTGTTGAAGCTGTCGTTGCGCAGGCCGCCATACAGCAGCAGCTTGTCGGTCGCCTGCCAATGGTCTTCCACGTACCAGGCCTTCTGGTCGACGTCGATACGACCTCCCGTACGGAAGTTGTACGTCATCACCAGACCCGGCGCTTTCGCCGTGGGCTTGGAGTAGTAGGAATGATAAGCGCCGCCCGAGTAGGAGCTGCCCGCAGCCGAGGACCAGGTTTCGTCGGAATAGCCGGCGCCGAGATCGTGATCGCCGAGCTTCCAGTCCAGATCTATGCGCCACGCCTTGCGCTGATCCTTCCCTCCGTAGAGATCGACGGAACTCGCAAGGGAACAGGTTGCTGGCCCCCATGGCGTTCCGTTGTACGCGGTATACGCGCAGCCGGAGGCCGGTGCATTGATATCGCCGTTGTAGCGGGTCGTGATGCCGGTCGGGCTGACCGTATAGGTGGAATTGGCGCTGTCCATCTTGCCCCACTGAGCAGTCAGCGTCAGATCGTCGGTGAGGTAGCCGGTGTACTTGACGATTTGCGTCAGGCCACCGAACTTGCTGTGAAGATCGCCCTTGTAGGTTGTCTTGGATGGCACGCCGTCGACATAGGGGGCGTTGTAGTAGCTGTAGGTATTGCTGTCCGTATTGTTGAAACCGGTGTATTCGACGTGGTTGGCATCGTTGATATTCCAATCGAGCTTCACTACCCAGTACGGGCTCTTGGTGGTGAGGTCGTTTGCGGTAGACGTCGAGTTGGCATTGCTCAGGCTTGTGGTGGAAGAAGCGCTATAGGTGGTGCTGCTCGACCTGGTGAACTCGCCCAATGCAAAGAGGAATAGCTGATCCTTGATCAGCGGGCCACCCAACCATGCGTCGTATGTGTTGCTGCTACTGCTGTTTTTATCGTAGTCGCGGAAGGTCGTGCCGTTATCACGCTTGACGTTGGGTGCATTCTCTCGCGCCCAGTTCGGAGCAGTGGTCCAACTCACACCGCCCTTCCACTCGTTCGTGCCACGCTTGATATTGACCGAGGTCACGCCACCGGTAGACAGCCCGTACTGCGCCCCGTAGCCGCCGGTTTGCACATCCAGCTGTTCGATGGCCTGAAACGGCACTTTGCCGAACGACAAATTGTTATAGAGATTGGTGACATTGAATCCATTGACGAAATAGCTGTTCTCGGCGACCGACGAGCCGCCGAAGGACGGCAGGTTGCCGAATACGCCATTTCCCTTGGTCACGCCCGGAGCGAGCGTCGCCACGCTGACGATGTCGCGCGGCACCGGCAGCGCGTTGAGCTGCGAGGCCGAGAAGGTGGTACGCGTTTCCGACGAGCTGACGTCGATGGACGGGATCGCATGCGCATTGACCGTCACGGTGCTCAGGCGGGTCGCCTGGGCAGCGTCGGTGCCGAGATCGAGTTGCGTGGTCTGGCCGGCCAACACGGTCACCTGACTGGTGTTCTGCCGATGGCCGTCGCGCAACAGCTGTACTTCATATCGGCCGCTGGGCAACGACGACACGCGAAACTTTCCGTCGGCGGCCAACTCAACCGAGCGGGAAAAACCCGAATCCAGACCCTTGATGATCACGACTTCGCCGCTGGTGTAAGTCGCAGTGCCTGAGATGTCGCCCGCCGTACTCTGCGCCAGCACACTGGCACTTCCCAGGCTCAGGGCGATGGCCAGCACCAGCAGGCGTAAATCGAACGAAGGCGATCCGCTACGAGAAATCATTTCGAGTTGCTCCCCAGTGAAAGGCGATAGCGGTCCGTGTCGGTGTCGTCGACACCAACGCAAGCGCGCTCCGGATGCAGCGCCCTCCGCGCTGCGGGAAGCAGACAATCAAAACGTGCTTAACAAGTCAAACGTGGTCTTCTTCTTACAAAAATCACAAGAATGGCTTGGTGATTGGACTCACCAAAGCCAGGTTTAACTTGCCTACAAGAAAATCAATCGATACCTACTCAGGCTTCGCAGATCGACTGAAAGAAGCCTGCGATTTGGCTGACATCCCTGGTGGCCGTGCGCGCAACAAGGCGCTGTCGTTGCGCTTTGACGTGTCCAAAGAAGCCGTGCGCCAGTGGTTCAAGGGACAGGCTTTTCCCGAAACGGCCCGGCTGGCCAAGGTGGCGGAGGAGTTCGAGTGCAGCCTGGATTGGCTGATCCTGGGCCGCCTGCCATCTTCCGGGCAGGTACGCGAACCGGGAGGCGCCTATAAGGTCTTGACCGAGCAGGAGCGCACCGTCATTACCGCCATGCGCAAGTTGAATGCCCGTCGCCGCAACGCCCTGGTGCAACTGCTGGCCGATAGCGAGGGCTAGCTCCGTTCCTCGTTCGCAACCCGCCGGAAGGCACGGCTAAGGGCGGGCCGAAATCAAGGTTCAGCCAGAGCCTGCAGTGCATCGAGGCGGAAGTCCCATTCCTCCGCGGGCCGGCAAGAGGCTAGCCTCTGCGGTTCTTGGCGGTGTGTAACACATTGATTTGGCGATCTGAGCGATGACTCGGGTTATTGTAGTAACGTAACTACAAATAACCTGCAGGAGCGCCATCATGGCGATCACGACCCTATCGAGCCGGGAGCTCAATCAGGACGTCACGAAGGCCAAGAAGGCCACCAAGGGGGGCCCAGTGTTCATCACGGATCGAGGCAAGCCGGCGCATGTGCTGTTGAGCATCGAGGAATACCAGCGCCTTACAGGGGGGCGTCAGAAGATTGCCGATCTGTTGGCCATGCCCGGCGTCGAGGACATCGAGCTGGACATCCCGCGGCCGGGCGACATCGCTCGACCAGCAGACTTGTCCTGATGCTTGTTCTCGACACCAACGTCGTTTCTGAACTACGCAAGGTGCGTAGTGGCAAGGCCGATTCGTGTGTAGCGCAGTGGGCCGATAGCGTGGATGTTGCCGACCTGTTCGTTTCCGCGATCACGATCCAGGAACTGGAATTTGGCGCTTTGCTGGCCGAGCGCAGAGACCCCTCACAGGGTGCAGTGCTTCGCGCATGGCTGAATAGTCACGTGTTGCCGGCATTCGCTGGCCGCGTCCTGCCCGTCGACACCGCCATTGCGCAGCGAAGCGCGAAGCTGCACATCCCCCATCCGCAATCGCTGCGGGACAGTTTCATTGCCGCTACGGCGCTTGTGCACGGAATGACGGTGGTGACGCGAAACGTGACCGACTTTGTCGCGTCCCGCGTCAACATCATCAATCCATGGACATGGGAGTCTTAGCCATGCATGAGGGCTGTCGCCTCGCTCAGTACCGCTGCATCCCTTCCACATGGCACTGCCCCACGCTCTTGCTCGCAGCGGCGGCGCCGGCATCGTCGCCGGCGTGTTGGCGCAGCTCGGCAATGGTCTGCCAGTTGCGTGCACACAACGGGCCCAGCTTCGGACCCAGATCCCATGAGCGGTGGGCCAGCTGCTCGGCGTTGGCGTAATCCTTCAGGCGGATGGCCAGCTCGGCGCGGTCCTGCAGCAGGTCCGGCGAGCTGGGGCTGATCTTCAGCGCCTGGTCGAGTTTGGTGGCGGCTTCATTGTATTTGCCGACGCGCAGGTCGCCTTCGGCGGCGTCCTGCAGCGAGGCCACGCCCGGATCGCGCAGCGGGTTCACGTCGATGGCCGATTTCTCTTTGTCGCCGGCCGCGTGGATGRCCGCCAGCATCTGATCGTCGGACACGGTCGGACGCGTGGCCTGCGAAGGCGCCGTGGGCTGGCTGCATGCCGCGAGCAAGAGGACGGCCAACGAGGCGGGCGCGGCGGAAAGACGAAGGGCACGAGCAAACATGATCAATCCCGGATAGGAGCGGAGGATGCCGGCGCAGGGGATCCGTCGCCGCCGCTGAAGAAATTGCCGACGTGCTGCCAGAAGCAGCCTTCGGCGTCCTGTGACAGTGTACCGGCGACCACCGGCACCTGCCGCGCTCCTTCGCAACCCTCTTCCGAACGCTTGCCGTTGGCGGGGTTGATCCACGCCATTTCCAGGCCCTGGCCCGGCGCCGCCGGCAGTGGGCGCGTGGGCAATTTCTTGAACAGCTCCTGCCACGCGCGCAGGCTGCCGGTGGCACCGTACATGCCGCTGGGCTTGTTGTCGTCGCGGCCCATCCAGAACACCGCCAGGTGATCACCGGTGAAACCGGCGAACCAGCTGTCCCGCATGTCGTTGCTGGTACCGGTCTTGCCCGCCGCATTGAGATAGGCCAGGCCCGAACTGCCGATGGACGCGGCCGTGCCCGAGCGCGTGACCTGCTGCATGGCCCAGGTCACCAGCCGCACCGCCGGCTGGTATTCGCCGGCACCGGTCTTCACTTCGTAGCGCTTGATGGTCTGGCCGCGCGCATCCACCACGCCGCGCACCGCCAGCGGCGGCAGCGCATGGCCATCGGCGGCGATGTACTGATAGAGCTGGGTGGCCTRCAGCGGCGACATGTCGACGGCGCCGATCAACAACGAGGGACTCGGGTTGACGTTGGTGAGACCAAACGATTCGAGAAACGCCTTGATGCGCGACACGCCGATGTTCATGCCCAGATTGATCGTGGCGAGATTCCACGAATGCACCAGCGCGTCGACCATCGGCACCGCGCCGTGCACATCGCCTTCGTCGTTCTTGGGCGTCCAGAAACTGCCGTCGGGCTGGCGCATGCTGATGGGCGAATCCTCGACGGGACTGGCGAGGTTCCATCGTTCCGGATTGGTCAGCGCCACCAGATAGACCAGCGGCTTCACCAGCGAACCGATCTGGCGTTTTGCATCGAGCGCGCGATTGAAGCCCTGATCACCCGGCACCTTGCTGCCGACAATGGCGAGTACCGCGCCGGTCTGTGCTTCGGTCACCACCGCTGCAGCCTGCGCCGCCTCGCCACGCTTGCCCAGTCCGCCCAAGGTGGTGGTGATCGCCTGTTCGGCGTACACCTGTGCTGCCGGGTCGAGCGTGGTGAAGATGCTCAGGTTGCCGTTGGACAGCGTCTCGTCGTCGAAGTCCGCGGTGGTTTGCAGACGCACCAGGTCCATGAAGGCCGGGAATCGATTGTGCGGCAGCTGTCCGTTGCTGACGATGCCCAGCGGCGCCGCCTTGTAACCGTTGGCTTGCTCGGCCGTGATCAAGCCGGTTTCGGTGAACTGGTCGATCACAAGATTGCGGCGCGACAACGCGCGATCCGGATAGCGGCGCGGATCGTAGTAGCTCGGCCCCTTCACCATGCCGATCAGCAGCGCCATTTCCTGTGGCTTGAGATCTTCCATGCGCCGGCCGAAGTAGAACTCCGACGCCGCGGCAAAACCGTGCACGGCCTGGCCGCCCTGCTGGCCGAGGAATACCTCGTTGACGTAGGCCTCGAGGATGCGGCTCTTGTCGTAATGCGCTTCGATGAGGATGGACATCAGCGCTTCGTTCAATTTGCGCGAAACATGCTGCTCGCGATCAAGGAACAGGTTGCGCACGAGCTGCTGCGTCAGCGTCGAACCGCCCTGCACCGTGTGGCCGGCGCGCAGGTTGGCGAACGTCGCGCGCAGGATGGCGGTGAGATCGATGCCGAAGTGATGCTTGAAGTCGCGGTCTTCCACTGCCTGCAGGCCGCCCAGCAAAAGCGGGGGCACGTCGCTGAGGCGCACGATGCGGCGCTCTTCCTGCTGCGAGCCGTACACCGTGGCAATGCGCGCGGGATCGAGATGGGTCATCTCGATGGATTTGCCGTTGGCCAGATCCTTGACGCTGGCCACCTGCCCCTTGCCCAGCGCGACGCGGATGCGCTTGGGTACTTCGCCGCCGTCCGGGCCGGCATAGCCGCGCGAAGCGATGGTGTAGCTGCTGCCCTCCTTCATCCAGGTCCCGGCCACGTCGGCGTGGCCGTCGTTGCTATAGCCGGCGAAGGTCAGTTCGAGTTCGAGCGTCCCCGGCGTCATCGGCGTACCTGCCGACAACGGCAGCGGCCTGGCGTAGATGCGCGTGGGCACGGCGAACACCAGATCGTTGAAGCGATCCTGCACGCGCTTGTTGAGCACCATCGTGTACGGCAGCACGAAGCCGAACAGCAGTCCCATGCAGACCCAGAACGGAATGCGGATCCAGGGCCAGACGGCACTGAAGATCGAGCGGAGACGGGTCATGAAGTCCAAGTAGGGGCAATCCTGAACAGGGAGGCTCCGGGATCATAGGGCCTGCTTCCCGGCGGGCATCTGAACGCGGGCGGGGATTTCTGGCGAGTAGCGGGCACCGGTGAGGCGTCGCCAGGGTTGTAGGAGCGCACTTGTGCGCGACCGGTCCGCCTCGGAGCCGCCTACCGG
>NZ_JBFTRY010000020.1:0-45765 GCF_056399745.1 Dyella sp. 01N36 | reverse complement strand
CTCCTCCAAAGCAAACCCGTGACCCTCTCTCCATCTTCCACGCAAGCCGTGGCGAGCTCCGCGCCCGGCGGAGTTGGCCATTTCAATCGAATAGCCGGCGGCAACAACTCACAGGTGATCGACATCGATCATCGCCTTGGCAAAGGCCTCCGGCGCTTCCTGCGGAAGATTGTGACCGATGCCACCGGCGATATCGCGGTGCGCATACTTGCCGGTGAATTTCTTTGCATAGGCGCTGGGATCAGGATGCGGCGCGCCATTGGCGTCACCTTCCATGGTGATGGTGGGCACCGTAATGACAGGAGCGGCGGCGAGCTTCTGCTCATACTCGTCATACTTCGCTTCGCCCTGGGCCAGCCCGAGACGCCAGCGGTAGTTGTGGATCGCGATGGCCACATGATCGGGATTGTCGAAGGCGGCGGCTGACCGCTCGAAGGTGGCGTCGTCGAAATTCCATTTGGGCGAGGCGAGTTGCCAGATGAGCTTGGCGAAGTCGTGCCGGTATTTGTCGTAGCCCTCCTTGCCGCGATCGGTCGCGAAGTAGAACTGATACCACCATTGCAGCTCCGCCTTGGGCGGCAGCGGCGTCTTGCCGGACGCCTGGCTGCCGATCAGATAGCCGCTCACCGATACCATCGCCTTGCAACGCTGCGGCCACAGCGCCCCGATGATATTGGCCGTACGTGCACCCCAGTCGAAGCCGCCGATGGTCGCCTGCTTGATCTTGAGCGCATCCATCATTGCCACGATGTCGACCGCTAGCGCCGCCGGCTCGCCGTTGCGCATGGTGCTGTCAGAAATGAAACGGGTGGTGCCGTAGCCGCGCAGATAGGGAACGATCACCCGATAGCCCGCCGCGGCCAGCAAGGGCGCCACGTCCACGAAGCTGTAGATGTCGTAGGGCCAGCCGTGGAGCAACAAGGCCACCGGTCCGCCGGCGGGGCCAGCCTCGGCATAACCGATACTCAGATCGCCCGCCTTGACCTGCTTGAGCGGCGCAAACGAAGTGTGCGCAGCTGCCTTGGCCGGCGCCTGCATCTTGGGATCCGTGCTGCCCTGTTGCGCATGGCTCAGCGACGCCACGCCCAGCTGCGTGGCAGCCAGCGTGACAGCCGCGGCACCCACCAGCTGGCGGCGGCGGACGTCGATGTCATCGGTCGAACCGGTGCGCTTCATGGCGTTCCTCTTGGCGGATGCAGCAAACGATTCAGCCGAAGGTGAACACAAACGCTTCGGCGCCCGGATCGAGAAACTCGATCGCGAACTCGTGATCGAAGATCGGCAAGGGCTGCCGGATCAGTTGATACATCCGCGGCCCGGTGACCGTACCTTCGCCCTGCTCGTTCACGTCAACACCGTGGGCGGCGCCGGGCGGTTTGCCATCGATGGTCACGCGAAAGCGCACCGATGTGCCTGGCGTTGCCGGCCCCATCACCAGATGCAGGTCGCGCGCATGAAAATGGTAGGCAATGCGTCCCTGGGCCTTGTTCAGTACGGCCGAATGCTTGCCCACTGTCCAGTCGCCTACCAGCGCCCACTGGTTGAGATTCAGCAGGGATGGCCTGGCGTAGACATTGCGCTCGCTGAACCGACTGGCGCCGGTCGAGGCGAAATTCTCGCGGCGCTCGGAGCCGATATAGGTTTCCTGCGATCTCACATCGTCCCAGTCGGGAGCGGCCTCAACGCCGCGCGCATCGACGGTCACCAGGTCGTGGCTCACCTGCGTGGCACCGGCCTCGACCAGCAATTGCTGGATGACCCGCTCGGACTGGTCGTACTCGCCTTCGCCAAAGACGTGATGGCGTATCGCGCCCTTGGCATCGATGAAGTACAGCGCAGGCCAGTACTCGTTGTTGAAAGCGTTCCAGATCGCGTGCTGGCTATCGATCGCGGTGATCAGGGGTGGACCGAAGCGCAGATCCTTCACCGCCTGGCGAACGTTGTCGGGGTCTTTTTCAAACGCAAACTCGGGGGCGTGCACGCCGATCACGACCAGGCCCTGTTTCTGGTACTTGTTCGCCCACGCGCGCACATAGGGGAGCTGACGTATCGAGTTGATGCACGAATAGGTCCAGATATCGACCAGCACCACCTTGCCGCGCAAGGCCGCGGGCGTCAGTGGCGGCGAATTGAGCCATGCCACGGCGCCATCGAGCGACGGGAGGCTGCCTTCACGAGGCAAGTGGATCGCACCCGGCGCCGGTGCCGCCGCGTCGCTTTGTTCCCGCGCGTGCGTCGCCAGCAGGAATACCGTGGCAAGCACCACCAAGGAGGCCAGCAGGCGCTGGTTTGCTTTCATGTTCAGACCTTGATCCTAGTCGCACGCTGGCCACCCGCCGTCGCGGTACGGACGTCTACTTGGGTCTTGCCCAGTAGCGCCGGCGCCATCGTCTCATCGCCAGCGCGGCAAGCCGACGGGCGCCCGCTGCCCTACCCGTCCGCGAGGCTGCACCCGTCGCCCGTGCAGCGTCTATCGAGCTTTGGTATTGGTTGGGCCGGGCGCCGTCACATCGCCTCCACACATTGTGGCGCGAGCTTGGCCAGCGATTGCCCAGCCCAACATCCACGCTCCCGAGTCGACGCTGGAGTCACGCATCAGCGGCCACCATCTGCCCAGGCCCGCAAGGCGTCGAGGCTGCTCGCCGACACCAAAGTACCATGGACGACGCTCGGAGCTGTGGCGCATAAACGTCGAGGAAGATCGTCGTGCAACACGAGTGGAACCGTATCTTCGACGCGCTCCCTGTCCCTGCGTGGACGGCTTTTGCCGACGGACGCGCGGACTTCGTCAATGCATCTTGGTGCGAGTACACGGGACTGGGTTTCGATGAGGCCTTGGGCCAGGGCTGGCAAATGGCGATACATCCTGACGATCTTTCGGCGCTGCTTGCGGGCTGGCATGCCATGGCGGCTGCCGGCGCCCAGGGGGAGCTCGAAGTGCGAATGCGCCAATGCGACGGAGACTATCGCTGGTTCCTGCTGCGGATGGGTCCGCTGACGGACGCATCCGGCCGGGTGGAAAAATGGTGCGGCATCACCACCGACATCGACCAACGCAAACGGCTTGAACAAGCCGTGCCCAAAGCCTTGCCGGATTTGCGCGCTGCGCTGGACAGCATGCCGGTGCCGGCCGCCGTCACGACGCGCACGGGCAAACTGCTGCGCATCAACCAGGCCACGCGCGATTACTTCGGCAAGACGTTCTCGCAATTGAAAAGTCTCAAGCCGTCCGATGTCGTGCACCCGGACGATCTGCCCTACATCCTTGGCGCGCAGTCCAAGGCCTATGAGAGCGGCTCCACTTACAACGTGCAGAGTCGCCACCGCCGCTCAGACGGCGTCTACCGCTGGTTCAACGTGATCGGCATGCCCTGGCGAGATGGCGACGGCGAGATTGCCTGCTGGTTGCATCTGCTGATCGATATCGACGACCAGCGGCGGCCGGAGGAAGCCCTGCGCACCGCCGAGCGCAATCTGCACGCCACCATCCACACCATACCTGCGCTGGTGTGGTCGGCGCGCACCGATGGTTCGGCGGAGTTCTTCAACCAGCACTATCTCGACTATGTCGGACTCAATGCCGAGCAGGCGCTCGGCTGGGGCTGGATGGTGGCCGTCCACCCGGACGACGTGGACAACCTCACGGTCTCCTGGCGGCTCATCCTGGCCTCGCACGAGCCCGGCGAGATCGAAACCCGCCTGCGCCGCTGCGACGGCGAGTACCGCTGGTTTCTGTTCCGCGTCAATCCTCTGCGCAACGAGTACGGCGGCATCATCCGCTGGTATGGCATCAGCATCGACATCGACGACCGCAAGCGCGCCGATGAAAAGCTGCGCCGCAGCGAGGCATTTCTCGCCGATGGCCAGCGCATCAGCCTTACCGGCAGCTTTTCCTGGTGCCTGGACAGCGACGAGATCGTCTTCTCCGAAGAGCTGTATCGCATCTTTGGATTCGCCCAGGGCAGCACCGTCACGCTGGAGCGGATTACCGATCGCGTGCATCCCGATGACATGCCGCTGCTGACCGACAAGCGGATCGATGCGCGCACGGCAGGCAACGACCACGACTACGAAATACGCCTGCTGATGCCCAACGGTTCGATCAAGCACGTACACATCGTTTCCCACAGCACGCGAGGCCGCTACGGACGCGAGTACCTCGGCGCCGTGCAAGACGTCACCCAGCGACGCACTTCGGAAGAAACCCTGGGCGCGTTGCGCGCCGAGCTGGCGAGCATGACCAAGATCAACAGCCTCGGTGTGCTCACCGCATCGATCGCGCACGAGGTCAACCAGCCCCTGTCAGGCGTGATCACCAATGCAAGCACCTGCCTGCGCCAGCTGGCTGCCGATCCGCCATGCATCGAGGGAGCCATCGACACCGCCAAGCGCACCATTCGCGACGGCCATCGCGCGGCCGATGTGATGACCCGCGTGCGCGCCCTCTTCAGCAACAAGGCAACCGTGCCCGAGTGGGTGAACTTGAACGACGCCACCCGTGAAGTCATCGCGCTTTCGCAGAGCACGCTCAAGAGCAGCCGCGTGATGTTGAAAGCCGAGCTGCTCGATGACATGCCGCTGGTGATGGGCGATCGCGTGCAACTCCAGCAGGTGATCCTCAACTTGCTGATGAATGCGGCTGAAGCCATGCGCGAGGTGGACGATCGTCCCAGGCAGGTGGTGATCCGCACCGAACGCGACACCGGCGACCGTGTACGCCTGACGGTACGCGATTCGGGCGTGGGCTTCGGGCCCAAGGGCGTGAGCAAACTGTTCGATACGTTCTATACGACCAAGGACGGCGGCATGGGGATAGGACTATCGATCAGCCAGTCCATCATCGAGCGCCATCAGGGACGGCTATGGGCCGCGCCCAACGACGGACCGGGCGTGAGCTTCTGGTTTTCCATTCCGCGCGCCAGCCAGGATGAGCCGGCGACGCAAACAGCAACCACCGGCACGACGCGCAACACGAGGCAGCTGTGACCGCTGCAGGTCCCCTGGTTACGGTGGTGGACGACGACGAGTCCGTGCGCGAGTCCTTGCCCGACCTGTTGATGGAGTTTGGTTACTCGGTGCGGGCCTTTCCGTCGGCGGAAGCTTTCCTCAGTTCGGACTGTGTCGGCGCGGCACGCTGCCTGATTCTGGACATGGCCATGCCAGGCATGTCGGGACTCGAACTGCAACAAGTGTTGGCGCAAAGCGGGCGGGATATTCCCATCGTCTTCATCACCGCCAGCAGGGATGAAAGCGTGCGCACGCTGGCACTCAAGCGCGGCGCGGTCGACTGCCTGTTCAAGCCATTCAGCGAGTCGCTGCTGCTGGCCGCACTCCATACCGCCTTTCACTGAAGCGGGTGGCAAGCGCATCCACCTCGACGCTCTGTTCGTAGCGCCGCGGCCCTGCGGTGAAAGGTGCGCGGCACTGGCCGCGCACCCATGGCGCTTACGGAGCCTTCGGGCTCTTCATCTGCTCGACCACGCTCAGCGACTTGCTCACGTGATCCTTGGGATGCAGGTGATCGGTTTCCGAGGAAAGCACGGCAGCGATCTTGCCGTCGCGTCCGATCACGAAGGTGGTGCGTTCGATGAAGCCATGGTCGATGGCCACGCCGCGCACGTCGACGGCCTTGGGATCGGCAGCAGACACCTTCAGGCCATAGGACTGGGCGATCTTGCCGTCCGGATCGGAGGCCACCGCAAACTTGCCGGCGCAGTAGTTGGGATCGGACGAGAAGGTGTTGAGGCGCTGGATGCTGTCCTCCGACACGCCGATCACGGTGGCGCCGGCGGCCTTGAACTTCTCCGTCTCCTGCGCAAACTCATGCGCCTCGATATCGCAACCGCCGGTATAAGCCGAGGGGAAGAAATAGACCACCACCGGCCCCGACTTGAGTGCGTCGGCCAGTGAGAACGAGATGGTCTTGCCTGCCTTGCTGGCCGGAGCGTTGAAGCTGGGCGCGGCATCGCCCTGGCCGGCGGCCGCGAACGCTGACGTCGCCAGGGTCAGGGCGGTGATGGCGAGCGAACGGACAAGAAAGTGTTTCATTGCTTGGAGCCCTTGTGATGGAGAGGGAAGCCTGGCCGGGTAACGCGCAAGCGTCCGCGGTAAGTACCCGTTGAGCGCGGGAAGGTTGCCATCTTGCTCCAAAGCGGGGCAATCCGCTCGTTTCCCGGCGCGAGATGAACGAGCTTTCATCTCGGCCGCGGGCCGCCTCAGCTTCCGTCCTGCACCCGCTTCAGGCGGGCAGCTCCAGCGCCACCGCCGTGGCCTCGCCGCCGCCGATGCACAGCGACGCCACGCCTCGCTGCAACTTCGCCCGCCGCAGCGCGTGCACCAGGGTCACCAGCAGGCGCGCGCCGGTGGCGCCAATGGGATGGCCCAGTGCGCAGGCGCCGCCGTGCACATTGATCTTGTCGCGCGGGATGCCAAGCTCCTTGGCCGCAATCATCGGCACCACCGCAAACGCTTCGTTGATTTCGAACAGATCAACGCTGTCGATGGACCAGTCCAGCGTTGCCAGCAACTTGCGGATCGCCGGTACCGGCGCAGTGGTGTACCACGCAGGCTCGTGCGAATGGGTGGCGTGGCCTTTGACGATGGCCAGCACCGGCCAACCCTGCTGTTCTGCGATCGAACGCCGCGTCATCAGCAGGGCAGCCGCGCCATCGGCGTTGGCCGAGGCACTGGCGGCCGTGATGCTGCCGTTATCGCGGAAGGCGGGCTTCAAGGCGGAAATCTTTTCGACGGAGACGCGCTGCGGGTGCTCGTCATCCTTGAACACGCTGGTACCCGTGCGGTCATGCAGCTCGATCGGCGCGATTTCATCGGCGAAGGCTTGCTCGCGTGCCGCCGCCTGCGCGCGCTGCAGGGTCTCGATGGCCCACGCATCCTGGGCGGCGCGATCAAAGCCGTAGCGCTCGGCGGCCATCTCGCCGAAGTCGCCCATCGGGCGGCCTTGTTCATAGGCGTCTTCCAGGCCATCGAGCATCATGTGATCGAAGATCTGATCGTGGCCGACGCGATAGCCGCCCCTCGCCTTGGACAGCAGGTAAGGCGCGTTCGTCATCGACTCCATGCCACCAGCCATGACCACCCGTGCCGAGCCCGCGGCGAGCAGGTCATGCGCCAGCATGGCCGCCTTCATGCCCGAGCCGCAGACCTTGTTGATGGTGGTGGCGCCTACTTCACGCGGCAGTCCGGCGCCCCAGGCCGCCTGACGCGCCGGCGCTTGCCGCTGCCCGGCCGGAAGCACGCAACCCATCAGCACTTCGTCAACCATGTCCGGGGCAACGCCGGCGCGGGCGATGGCGGCGCGCATGGCGATGCTGCCCAGCGCATGACCGGCCAGACCGGATAGCGCACCCTGGAAACGCCCCAGCGGCGTACGGGCGGCGGCGACGATAACGACGGGGTCGGAGGTGAGCATGATGATTTCCGCGGCGAAGTTTGGGGTGGCGTGGATTTTTATATGATACACATCATATTTAAGTTAAGAAGAGAGCAGCCGGCCGCTGTGCCCACGCATGCGGCACGATCCTGAAGACCCATCCGACGAGCGACCCGACATGACACGACTGCAGCTCGCGCCCTGAACAAACAAACGCCCCGCCGGGAACCTGCTCCCGGCGGGGCGTCGTCATCGATCAGGCGGCGAGATCGAACCGGTCGAGGTTCATCACCTTGACCCAGGCCGCCACGAAGTCGCGCAGGAATTTCTCCTTGCCGTCTTGCGCCGCATAGACTTCCGACAAGGCACGCAGCTGGGCATGCGCGCCGAAAATCAGATCCACGCGACTGCCCGTCCACTTCACCTTGCCGCTCTTGCGATCGCGTCCCTCGAACACATCGTGCGAGGTCGACGTCCATTCCACGCCCATGTCGAGCAGGTTGCGAAAGTAGTCGTTGGTGAGTGTTTCGGGCTTGTCGGTGAGCACGCCATGGGCATCCTTGCCGGTGTGGACATTGAGCACGCGCAGACCACCGATCAGCGCGGTCATCTCCGGCGCGGTCAACGTCAGCAGCTGGGCCTTGTCGATCAGCAGCTGCTCGGCCGGGATGCTGTACTTGCCCTTGAGGAAGTTGCGGAATCCATCGGCCACCGGTTCGAGCATGGCTACCGATTCCACTTCGGTCTGTTCCTGCGAGGCGTCCATGCGGCCCGGCGAGAACGGCACATTGAGCGGATGGCCCGCATTTTTCGCGGCCTGCTCGATGCCGGCGCTGCCGGCGAGCACGATCAGATCGGCCAGCGAAATCTTCTTGCCACCGGACTGGCCCTTGTTGAAGTCGTCCCGGATGCCTTCCAGCACCTTGAGCACCTTCGCCAGTTCGTCGGGCTGATTGACCGGCCAGTCTTTCTGCGGCGCCAGGCGAATACGTGCGCCATTGGCGCCGCCACGCTTATCCGAACCGCGGAAGGTGGATGCCGACGCCCACGCCGTTTGCACCAGCTGCGCGACCGATAGTCCGGACGATTGCAGCTTCTGCTTGAGCGAGGCGATGTCCTGCTCATCCACCAGCGGATGATCGACGGCGGGGATCGGATCCTGCCAGATCAGCTCTTCCTTGGGCACTTCCGGCCCGAGATAGCGGGCGCGCGGCCCCATGTCGCGATGGGTGAGCTTGAACCAGGCCCGGGCAAAGGCATCGGCGAACTGATCCGGATTTTCCATGAAGCGCCGCGAGATTTTCTCGTACACCGGATCCACGCGCAGCGCGATGTCGGTGGTGAGCATCGATGGCGCGATGCGTTTGTCCTTGTCGTGCGCGTGCGGCACGGTGCCCGCACCGCCACCGTTCTTGGGCTGCCACTGATTGGCGCCGGCCGGGCTCTTGGTGAGCTCCCATTCGAAGCCGAACAGATTCCAGAAGAAGTTGTTGCTCCAGCGCGTGGGCGTGCTGGTCCAGGTGACTTCCAGGCCGCTGGTGATGGTGTCGGCACCCTTACCGCTGCCAAACGTGCTGACCCAACCCAGTCCCATGTGCTCGAGATCCGCACCTTCGGGCTCCGGACCGACATGATCGGCGGGACCGGCGCCGTGCGTCTTGCCGAAGGTGTGACCGCCCGCGATCAGCGCCACGGTCTCTTCGTCGTTCATCGCCATGCGGCCGAAGGTATCGCGGATATCGTGACTGGCCGCGGCCGGATCGGGATTGCCGTCCGGGCCTTCCGGATTCACGTAGATCAGGCCCATCTGCACGGCGCCCAGCGGGTTTTCGAGATTGCGTCCGCCATCGGTGCGGCTGGTCTCGCTGCCATGCAGTTCCGGCTCGGCCACCAGCACGCCTTCTTTCTCGTCACCGGGCTTGCCTTTGCCATAGCGGATATCGCCGCCCAGCCAGGTCTTCTCGTTGCCCCAGTAGACGTCCTGATCGGGTTCCCACGTGTCCTCGCGCCCGCCACCGAATCCGAAGGTCTTGAAGCCCATCGACTCCAGTGCGACGTTGCCGGCAAGAATCATCAGATCGGCCCAGGAAATGCTCTGGCCATACTTCTGCTTGATCGGCCACAGCAGGCGACGTGCCTTGTCCAGGCTCACGTTGTCGGGCCAGCTGTTGAGCGGCGCAAAACGTTGCTGCCCGCGACCGCCACCACCACGGCCATCGCCGATGCGGTAGGTGCCGGCGCTATGCCAGGCCATGCGGATGAACAGCGGACCGTAGTGGCCGAAATCGGCCGGCCACCAATCCTGCGAATCGGTCATCAGTGCGGTCAGATCCCTCTTCACCGCGGGCAGGTCGAGCTTCTTGAAGGCTTCGGCGTAGTTGAAGCCTTGATCGAGCGGATTGGATTTGCTCGAGTGCTGTGCGAGCAGATCCACTCGCAATTGCTTGGGCCACCAGTCCCGGTTCGTCGTACCGCCGCCGGCGGCATGGATGAAGGGGCACTTTGCTTCGGTTGACATGCGCTCTCTCCTTGGGAGGATGAACCCACTACACGTTCTTTCGATGCGTCAGGCGTCTATGCCCCTGTCGTGGCGGGAAACCGAAAGCGGTCACCCAAGGTGCATGAGCCTGGTCCGGTGGGCCGCCTGGACGCGCGTCGGGCGGGTTCTGGCGCGCGTCGACGGTGCCCGCAGTTGTCGGAGCTTACGCCGACCGGAGCGAAAGTTCCGTATTCGGCCCGTAGCCATCCAGCGAGCCGAGGGAACCGGCCAATCCGCAGCAAACCGCGGCCATCGCCAACGCGCCACGGTGGACGGATGCCAGCGCCCGGTGGCCGTCATGCGCCTGCCACATGGGGCGGGCATGGTCGCGCCGTATCGGCAAAGAGAGTGTTGCCATGGCCTATAAACATGCAGCCACTGCGCCGTTGCGGGCCTGGGACGGTGCCCTCCCGCTGCTGATGTCGCTGGCTGTCTTGCTGATGATCGCATCCGAGCTGTTGCGGTACGGACTGCACGCGCACCACGTCAACGACCTGGCCGATCACATCGCCCAGCTGCTGATGTTCGGGCAGATTCCCATCATGTTCTGGTTCACCGCCCCCGGACGTCGTCGCGTCCGGCAGATCCTGCCTGCGCTGGCGCTGCAGCTCGCGCTCTGGGCCATCACGTTTGCGCTGGCGGTTACGCTGACCTGAGCAGGTATCGCGCTGCGGTGATGGTGAGGCCGATCACCGCAGCGCGATCAGGCCGTCTTAGGCTTTCTTCTTGGCAGTGGTCTTGCGCACCGCGCGCTTCACGGCCTTTTTCGGCGTCTTTTTGGCGGCTTTGGCGCGCTTGGGTTGCGCAGCGGAGCTGGCAGCGCCGTCAATCAGCAGATCCGCTTCGGTCACGCCGCGACGCTTGAGCGCCTTCACGAACCAGAGCGGCTGGCGGCCACGTCCCGACCACGTCACGGATGGATCAGACGGGTCGCGATACTTCGGCGCTACCGAGCCGGTCTTGCCCTTTTTGCCCGCGACCTTCTTGCCGCGCGCGGGATAGACGTCGTCCAGGTTCAGGCCTGCATGACTCAACAGGGCATCGATCTTTTCCTTGATGGCCCGCACGTGGGCCACCCGTGCCTCCTGCATATGGGCACTCGCGTTCGCAATGAGAGCCTGCAGTTCTTTGGGCGTAAGGTTCTTCAGATCAATAGCCATCGATATACCTGCGTAGTGGGTTCGAGCTCAGTCTAAGCCATTGCAAGCCTGATGACTCCATCGACCTGTCTGATTCGTCGACGATGTGATGCTTGTCGGCACGTTGACAAAATCTCCACGCGATTCGTCGCTGACTCTGCATCATGGACATCGCCAATCCGCCCGTCACCGTCGATGACGAAGCCCGTCTGCTCCACGTGTGGACACGGCAATGAATCACCGCGAACTTCGCGTGGGCGGCATCATCCTGGCGGCCGACAGCGCCAGTCGCCTTGATGCGCTCAGGCAGGTCATCGCCATCGATGGCGAGCCTACGGTGCGACGCGTCGCGCGGGATGCACTGGCTGCACGCCTGCAGCCCGTGGTGGTCGTGGTCGGTGCGCAAGGGGACGGCGTCATCGCCTGCCTCAACAATCTGGATATCGTCCCTGTCGAAAACCAGGCCTCGTCGGAGGGTGCCGGCGGCTCGCTGGCCGAGGGCGTGAAAGCGCTGTTGGCCAGCGCAGAACCGTTGCGCGCATTGATGGTGCTCCTGGCCAACCAGGCATCGATCCGTGTCGGCCATATGGAAAAAATGCTGGCCGCGCACGCCGCGGCACCCGACCGCATCCTGGCCTGCGGTCGGCAGCGCGTGCTGCGCTTGCCCTGCATTTTCCCGATCGCCTATGCCGAGGAACTCGCCACGCTGCAGGCGGCTGCCGGTGCAGAATCCTTGCTGCAGAAATACGCCGCGCAGGTCGACGCCTTCGACCTGCCCGAAGCCTTCCTCGATACCGACAACCCCGACGAAGAGGGCGCGTGGCCAAGTCGGCGAGCGAAACCACCCACGGACGACGGGGCTTTTTGAGCGCCGCACGGGGCACTCGAATTCAGGCTGATCGCCCCCATCTCCAGACCTTTCCCAAGCTCTTTGCCCTGCCCGCCCGTGACGCAATTTTCGCTGTTTTCCCAAGGCCCGCTGGTGCTGCTGGACGACCCCAGCGGACGGATCGTCTATGAAGAAAACGTCATCCCCGCCGAGCAGGCGGCGCAGTGGCACGCGCTGCTGCTGGACAGCCCGATCTGGCGGCAACAGCGCCGCGTGATGTACGAACGCGAGCTCGATGTGCCGCGCCTGACTGCACATTTTGCAGCCGACGATGCGGATCTGCCCGAGCCCCTGGGCAAAGCGCTCGAGCAGGTGCGCGCCATCACCGGCGAGCAGTTCAACAGCATCGGCCTCAATCTCTATCGCGACGAGCACGACAGCGTGGCCATGCACAACGACCGCCTCGGCGATCTGCACGAAGGTCACCCGATTGCGCTGATCTCACTGGGAGAGACGCGCCGCATGCACATCCGCAACAAGAAACATGTGCCGGCGCGGCGCCTGGACCTGGATCTGGCGGCCGGCAGCCTCTTGCTGATGAGCTGGGAAACCCAGCTTCACTACGATCACGGCATTCCCAAGCAGCCCCATCCGCTAGGCCCGCGCATCAGCCTCGCGTTCAGGACCCGCAAGCGCGACTGATTCTCGGGCCTGAACGCACAACGCAACACTCACGCTAGCGCGACGCCTTCTTGAAGAGCCAGGCGACAGCCTCGGGATACGTCCCGCAAAGGCCATCGCCATGAGCAAACACAAGAAAGAGCAGGACCCGCATCATCAACCGCCGGGCACCTCAGGCTATCCCGAACCGCAACCCACGCCATCGAAGGGCAAGAACATGCCCGACGAGCACACCCCGCATGAGCCGCAAAACAACCCACGGCAAAAGCCCAAGTCCTCGTAAGCAGATAGATCAGGCCGCCAGGCTTTTAATCACCGCATCGACAAAGGCAGGAATATCCGCGGGCTTCCGGCTGGTGATGAGCTGACCGTCCGTCACCACGTCGCGGTCCACCCAGGTGGCGCCGGCATTTTCGAGATCCTGGCGCAGGGACGGCCATGAGGTGACCTGGTGGCCTTTGACCAGGCCCGCATTGATCAAAGTCCACGGGCCGTGGCAAATAGCGGCGATCGGCTTGCCCGCGCTGCCGAAGGCCTTGACGAATTCGACCGCCTGCGGAAGCTGGCGCAGGTTGTCCGGATTCATCACGCCGCCGGGCAACACCAGCGCATCGAAACCCTCGGCCTTGGCCTCGTCGAGCGATGCATCGACACGGACATCGTCACCCCAGTCCTTCTTGTTCCAGCCGGTGATCTGCTGCTTGCCTTCCGGGGCAATCACCGTCACCTGTGCACCCGCTTCTTCCAGCAAGCGCTTGGGCTCCATCAGCTCCGACTGTTCGAAACCGTCGGTGGCAAGCATCGCCACTTTGCGACCTTTGATTCTGGCTTGTGTCATGACGCTACCTCTCCTGACTGGTGGGTGCCGATCCTGCAAAACACGCCATACGGGTCGCGTCGGTTCTGCGTGGTCGCTGCGTGACGAGGTCGGGTTCGGCTCAGTCTTGCGTCATGTCCGAGATTCAAGCGGTTCGTCGCGACGTGCGCTTGCGGGCAGGTGCTTTCTTGGCGGTCTTCTTGGCCGTGGCGCGTTTGCGCGGAGTGCTGGTCTCCTTGGCCTTGCTGCGCGTGGCCGCCTTCTTTGCCGGCGTGCGTTTCTTGCTCGCCAGGCTCTTTTGCAGCAGCGACATGAAATCCACCACATTGGTGCTGGCGTCTTCCGGCGCCGACGGCTCGTCATCGATCGGCGTCACAACGCCCTTGGACTTCATGCGCTTCTCGATCACCTTGTGCAGGCGGTCGCGGAATTCGTCGCGGAAGTCGCCCGGCTCCCACTTGCCGGACATGGAATCGACCAGTTGTTCGGCCATCTGCAATTCCTTGGCGGTGATGCGGTAGCTGGCTGTTTTCCCCGACGGCAGCGCGTAATCGTCCACATCTACCAGCTCCTGCGGATAGCGCAGCAGCACCAGCAGCAGGCTGTCATCCTTGGGAATCACCGCGGAGAGATAGCCACGCGTACGTATCACCACGCGTGCGATGCCGATCTTGCCGGTGCGTCGCAGCGTTTCGCGCAGCAGCACATAACCCTTTTCGGCCTTCTTGCCGGGCACCAGCACATAGGGCTTCTCGAAGTATTCGGGGCCCACGGCCGCGGCATCGACAAAGGCCTCCACCTCCACCGCCTCGCGCCCTTCCGGCGAGGCGGATTTGATGTCTTCGGGCCGCAGCACCACGTAGCTGCCCTTCTTGTACTCGTACGCCTTGACGATGTCCTTCCACGGCACTTCCTCGCCGGTGTCGGCGTTGACGCGCTCGTAGCGGATGGGCGTATTGCTGCGGCTGTCGAGCATGCGGAAATGCAGGTCGACGCGGCGCTCCGCCGGCATCACGGATA
Source organism: Dyella sp. 01N36 (assembly GCF_056399745.1). Lineage (NCBI taxonomy): Bacteria > Pseudomonadati > Pseudomonadota > Gammaproteobacteria > Lysobacterales > Rhodanobacteraceae > Dyella > Dyella sp. 01N36. The sequence goes on along the minus strand of NZ_JBFTRY010000020.1, from coordinate 31,350 downwards.
CCGGCACGTTCAACAGACCGAACGACAGCGTTCCGTTCCAGATGGGGCGGGCCATGGCAGGGCTCCTCGAAAGACGAACCCTGAGCAAAAGCCCTCCCGCGTGAGCCCGCGGTGAGCCACGCGTGAAATCCCGCCCAGCAACGCCTGGCTCCCGCTAGGCGTGCTCGCTGGTGCCGTCCTTGATCGCCGCCAGCATCTCGCGCGCCAGGTCCACCATGGTGAACGGCTTGCTGATCAAGCGCACGCCGGGGTCGAGGACACCATTGTGAACGATCGCGTTACGCGTATAGCCGGTCATGTAGACCACGATCAGTTCGGGGTAGCGCTCCTTGGCCTTGCTGGCCAATTGACGGCCATTGGTGCCGGGCATCACCACATCGGTCAGCAGTACGCGGACGTCGGGGTGTTCGTCCAGGGCCATCAAGGCGGCATCCGCGCCGCCGGCTTCGATCGCGATATAGCCGATCTCGCGCAGCGCATTGACCACGAACAGGCGCACATCCTGATCGTCCTCGACCACCAGCACTTTGTGCTGAGAGAGCAAGGCCTCCTCACGATGGGGCGCAACCGTCTCGTCCAGCGCCTCGGAGAAGTCGCGCGGCAGATAGATCTTCACCGTCGTACCGACGCCGATCTCGCTGTAGATCTTGATGTGCCCGTGCGATTGCTTGACGAAGCCGTGCACCTGGCTCAGGCCCAGGCCCGTACCCTTGCCCAGCTCCTTGGTGCTGAAGAACGGGTCGAAGGCTTTCTGCATCACCTCCGCGCTCATGCCGGCACCGGTGTCGGTCACCGCCACCATCACGTACTGGCCCGAGGTGACTTCGAGATGCTGCTTGGCGTAGGTGCGATCGAGCACGGTGTTGGCCGTCTCGATGGTGAGCTTGCCCGAGCCATTCATGGCGTCGCGGCTGTTCACCGCGAGATTGACGATAGCGCTTTCCAGTTGCGCGCGATCGACAAAGGCTGGCCACAGGCCGCCGGCCTGCACCGTCTCGATCTGGATGTTTTCGCCCAGCGACCGGCGCAATAGCGCGGACATGTCGCGAATGCACAGATTGATGTCGGTGGGCTTGGGTTGCAGCGCCTGCTGGCGCGAGAACGCCAGCAGTTGCTTGGTCAGCTCCCCCGCCATCATCGCGCCGTTGAGCGCGTTGTTGGCGGGCCCCTGCAGGCGAGCGTCCTCCGTGGGCAGCCGCCGTATCAGCAACTCGAGATTGCCGATGATGATGGCCAGCATATTGTTGAAATCGTGGGCGACGCCACCGGTGAGCTGGCCGATCGCTTCCATCTTCTGCGCCTGGCGCAGCTGTGCCTCGACTTCTTCGCGCTGCTGGATTTCCTGCTCCAGCGCCAGCACGGAGCGTCGCAACGCATGAGAGTGCTGCCGGCCCTCGCGTATCACCATATAGGCCAGCGCGCAGGCCAGCCCTATCGCCAGCACGATGGCGACCATCAGCAGCAGGCGCTGCGTATCCATGGCCGAGGTGCGCTTGCTCAGTACGTCCTGCTCACCCCGGTCCATGCCGGTGACGACGCTGCGTATCTGCACCATCAGCTGGCGGCCGGCGTCGGTCTTGACCAGCGCAGCGGATTCATCGAGCTGGCCGTTGCCGCGCAGTTGCACGGTGCGGCCCAGCTCATCCATCTTCGCGGCGATCAGATCGAACAGCTGATTCTGCTGGGCCGCGCGCTCGGGGCTGAGCGCCACCATGCGGCGCAGCTGATCCTCGCGTTCGGGCAGTTGCGCCTTGGCCTCGAGGAAGGGCTGGAGATAGGAGCGATCGCCGGTCAGCAGATAACCGCGCTGCCCCGTCTCGGCATCCTGCACGAGACTGAAAAGCTCCCAGGTGCTCTGCTGCAGCTCCAGCGAATGCTCCACCCACCGTTCGGCGCGAAAACTCGACGCCACGGCAAACACGATCAATACGCAGGCCACGCCCAATAGCGCGAACCCGCCAACGATGCCTCGCCTCATGCGCGAGCGCATGGCTACCGATTCCATCGAACCCCCTTGAACACATCGCCGACACCGGCCAACGCGAGGACGGCGTGCTGCCAGCGAACTGGAAACATCACCGTTTCATAACGTTGATCCCGCGATTTTCCCCATACGCCCGATGCTGTCAATCGGGTCTTTATGGTGTGTAGAGCGCGCAATTCCATTCACACGATTTCTTGATACGGTCATCACCTTCTCAGCCGCTACCATGCCTTCACGCGCCGTAGGGGCGCCAGGCTGGGGGAAAGCGAATGCGCATGATGGCCACGCGGGAACGCAGTGTCACCTCGCTCGGGGAACGGGCGGCGTTTGACGAGGCGATGGCCATTTACCTCAGGAAAGTTGCCGATTGCCGGCGCAGGCGCCTGGGGGCGGATCTGCTGCTGGTGTTGGCCTGCATGCTGCTTGCCGGAAGTGGACTGGTATCGCCCGCGCTGCGCCTGGCGGTGTTACCGTTGGCGTTTGGCGTGGCGTGGACGGGCGTTCACCTTGGCGAGCGAGCCTCGCGCGCGCGGGCTCGCCTACGCTGGTGAGCTGGACGGAGGGTTTGGACACCCTGTTGGCCGAGCGCGTGAGCGCACCGAATGATCTCTCTGTCACCGAACGCGGTGACTGCAGGCAAGCCATGAATGCATCGCCGTCGAGCTTCAGCAGCGCCATCCCAGGCTGGATCGGCGAAGCGTTCGGCCGGCCCTCGGCGACCGAAGCGATGCAGTGGCTGCTCGCCACCATCGGGCAACAGGTTGGCGCCGACGTGTGCCTGGTATTGCGCCTCAACGGCGCGGGCACGCATGGCTCGCTCGCATCGTCGTATGGCCCTAGTGCTCAAGCCCTGTCGCGCGATCTGTATCCGCTGGGTGGCAGCACGATCGAACACCTATTCAGCGCGCCCACGCCGGTTGCGCTCGAACGCAGCATGTTCAGCCGCGACCCCTGGCTGGCGAAGCTGGGTATTGCCGGCGGCGCTGCGGTGGCTTTGCAGCAAGGCCCCATGAAATTCGGTTCGCTGGGTGTCTATTTCACCCACGACGACGTCGATGTCAGCGATACCATCGCGTTGCTGGCCGAGATCCGCATGCTGATGTGGCCACTGCTGTGCTGGCAGATCCTGGGTACGGAGAATGGAACGTCCACCGCCGCGATGGGCGCCGTCCACCGTGCCAACAATATCCTCAGCAATATCGTGCTGCTGACGGATCTGGCCCTGGATACGCCCTGCGGGCGCGATGATGAGCATCTGCGCGCTTTGCTCCTGCGCATGGCCAGCGAAGGCGTGCGCTGTGCCGATGTGCTCAGGGAAATCAGTCCGGGCTGAAGAGTAGCGGCGCCCTGCCGAGCGCCGCTCTCCCTGTTAGAGCGTAAGTACGTGCAAATTAATGGTGCTTATCGAGGTCGCGCTGGCGATCGTGCTCTTTGCCGACTTCCTTCTGGATCTTGCCGGCATTCTTTTCAATATTGCCTGCGACTTCCTTGGCGGGATTGTTGGTGATCTTGCCGACGCCTTCTTTGATAGCGCCCTTTACTTCATGCTTGGTGCCTTCAACGCGATTCTTATCCATAACATCCTCCAGAGCCGCCTAATTGCGACAGGACGTTTTTAGAAATTGGGTGGTGCCCGCCCTGTGAAAATAGAAGAAAACACGGCGTTCTTCTGAATGCGTCTTCAGCTGCGCTCGCCACTTGTTAGCTGCACGGCAAGGACAGATGCGCAGCACGTGCGCATTCACGCCCCAGTCGGCGCGCTCAATTGAGCATGTCGCGCACCTTGGTCAGCAGCTGGTCGATCTCAAAGGGCTTGATCAGGATGTCCATGCCTTCGTCGAGCAGCTCTTCGCCGGTCAATGCACGCTCGGCGTAGCCGGTCATGAAGAGAATCGGCAAGGCCGGTCGCCATGCGCGCGCCGCCTCAGCCAGCTGCCGGCCATTCATGCCCGGCAGGCCAACGTCGGTCAGCAGGAGATGGATGGCGGCATCGCCACGCAGGGCGCGCAGCGCGGCCTCCACGTCCTCTGCCTCGGTACAGTGATAACCCGCATCGGAGAGCAGCTCGCGGGCCAGCGCGCGCAGCGAGGTGTTGTCCTCCACGATAAGGATGCTTTCGCCCTGCCCTTGCACCAGGTCGATCGAAGCATCGACTTCCTCTTCCACCTGCAAGTGTCCGCGCGGCAGGGTGATCCGCACTTCCGTGCCCACGCCGCTCTGGCTGCAGATGGATACGCGACCGCCGGACTGCCGCGAGAACCCGTAGATCATCGACAGCCCCAGGCCCGTGCCCTTGCCGATCGGCTTGGTCGAGAAGAACGGCTCGAACACGCGCTCCAGCACTTCAGGCTCGATGCCGGTGCCATTGTCGATCACCGCCACCTGCACATAGTCGCCATCGGGCAACTCGCTGTCGCCTTCCAGGCTGACCGTGGAGGTGAGCACGCGAATCTCGCCGCCGTTGGGCATGGCGTCGCGTGCATTGATGACCAGGTTGATGATGGCGTTTTCCAGCTGGTTCGCATCGACCTTGGCGATACCGGTGCCGTCCATCAAATCGAAGCGCAACTCGATATGCTCGCCGATGGTCCGGCGCAGCAGGTCGCCGAGCGAACGCATCAGCTGATTGATGTCCACCGGCTTGGGATCGAGCGGCTGCTGGCGCGCAAAGGCCAGCAGGCGATGCGTCAGCGACACGGCGCGGCGCGCCGAACCCAGCGCCATATCGGCAAAGCGCTGCACGCCTTCCACGCGACCCTCCGCGACATGGCGACTCATCAGGTCGATGCCGGTGATGATGGTGGTGAGCAGGTTGTTGAAGTCGTGCGCAATGCCGCCGGTCAGCTTGCCCAGCGCGTCCATCTTCATGGCCTGGTGCAGCTGCGACTCCGTGCGTTCGCGCTCGGCGATTTCCTGGGCCAGCTGGGTATTGACCGAGGCCAGGGCCACCACATGGCGCTGCTCGCGCCGCCACTGCTCGGTGACATCCTCGACAAACACCAGGCCCAGGTCCGGCGCACGATACGGCGCGATACGCCACTCGATGTAACGAGCGACGCCGCGAATACTCATGGAGAAGGTGCCACGCCAGCGCTTGCGCTCCGACAGATGCGTGCGCAATTGCTCGATGGCATCTTCCTGGTTGTGCTCGAACGCCGCGGGCAACCTGCCGTCGTCCACGGCGCCGTCCAGCAGCCGCATGAAGGCCTCGTTCGCCTCATGGATCACCAGGCCCGAGTCCATCACCGCGATGGGTGCGATCGCGCTGGTGAAGATCTCGCGGAAGCGCGCCTCGCTTTCCAGCAGCGCATCTTCGGCAATACGCACACGCAACAAGGTGCGCAACGTGGCCAGCAGCACGTCCGGGTCCACCGGATGGATCAGGTAGGCATCGGCGCCCGCATCCAGGCCGGTGATCAAATCGTTGGTTTCGATCGACGCGGCCGACACGTGGATGACGGGCAGCAAGCGCGTCGGCGCCTGGCTACGCAGGTGCCGGACAATGTCGAAGCCGCTGATATCGGGCAGATTCACGTCCAGGATCAGGGCGGCAAACACATGCTGCGCCATCAAGGCGAGGCCGTCCGCGCCGGTGCCTGCCTCCAGCACGGGATAGCCGTGGCGCTCGAGCACGCGCCGCATCGAGTAGCGTGTCGCGGCGTTGTCGTCGACGATCAGCAGCGGGTTATGGCGTGGCATCGGCAGCAGCCTCCGGGAGCGTGCGCGGCAGAACGACGAAGAACACCGAACCCTCGCCCGGCTTGCTTTCCATGCCGACGTGGCCACCGAGCAATTCCGCATAGCGCTTGCACAGCGCAAGACCCAGGCCGGTGCCGCGCAGGCGCTTCTGCAACGGCGATTCCAGCTGGCTGAAATCCTTGAACAGATCCTGCTGCAGGTCTTGCGGGATGCCGATGCCGGTATCGCGCACGGCAAAGCACACGGTGCCGTCGTCCTGCAGGGTTGCCGACACTTTCACGGTGCCGCGCGGCGTGAACTTCAAGGCGTTCGAGATGTAATTGCGCAGGATCTGCGCCACCTTGCGGTCGTCGGTGTAGAGCTTGGGCATGCCTTCGGGATCTTCGAAGATCAGGTCGGCGTCGGTCAGCTCGGTGATCGGACGGAAGGTGCCGCGCAGCGCGGAGAACAGGTCCACCATGTCGAACCAGGCCGGCGAGATGGTGATGCGCCCCGCCTCGATCTTGGCCAGGTCCAGCAAGTCGTCGACCATGTCGCTCAGTTCGCGCGCGGCGTTGGAGATGTACTTGACCTGGCGATGCTGTTCTTCCGAAAGCTGGCCATCCATTTCGTCGGTCATGATGCGCGCGATGCTGAGGATGGAACCCAGCGGCGTGCGGAATTCGTGACTCATATAGGACAGGAAGCGGCTCTTCAGCTCGGAGGCTTCGCGCAACTGCTCGGCCTGCTTGTCCAGTTCGGCGTAGAGCGCAACCACGCCCTGATTGGTTTCCTCAAGCTCGGCGCGCAGCGACTCCGACTCCTCGCGCAAGCGCTCCAACTCCTCGCGCATGGATGCCTCGGAACGGGGTTCAGTGGATTCAGCCATGCGTCCGCTCCAGGGAGATCACCATGACGGTGGCGTCGTCGCGAATCCGATTGAAGTCGCGATGCAATACCGCGGCAATCACCGCCGGATGCCGCTGCCACAAGCCCGGATAATCCGCCATGCGCCACCTCGACTGCAGCCCGTCGCTATGCATGATCAGCAACTGCCCGATGATATCGCTGAAATCGAAGGCCTGGGCGCGTCGAAACTGCGCACCGACAATGCCGGGGTGGGAGGCCAGGCCGCGCGTGGCCTCCGGCGTGAGCAACGACGCAGAGATGTTGCCGATGCCGGAAAAGCGCAACGTTCCCTGGGCAGTGTCCACCCGAGCCAAGGCCACCGCACCACCGCGCGTACCCATCATGGCCTGGTGCAGATCCGCCATCAGGGCCGCAGGCTCGGCCAGCGGCTGGGCGACAAAGGCCTTGACGGCGGCCTCTGCGGCCAACGCTGCGGCTTCGCCATGTCCCAACCCGTCGACCATCAGGAACGACCAGGTGGTGCCCTTGCTCGCCAGCGCCCAGCCATCCCCGCAATACGCTTCACCATGCAACGCCGTCTGGCTCACGCCGAAACGCAGATCATCGTCGGCCTGCTGACGCGGATAGAAACGGGCCAGCACCACCGCGCCGCGGCTATCGGCGTAGACATCCATCACCTGCGACTGGCGAACCACGGCGCCGAGCCCGATGCCCCGCGTGCCGCCGGTGGAGAAGCCGTCCGGCAGGCAATGGGCAAGACTGAAGCCCGGTCCGCGGTCCACCGCGATGATCTCGATGCCGCGCGTGCGTCGCCCAGGGACCGCTCGCAAATAGACCGCGCCCCCACGGCCATGCTTGATCACATTGGTGGCCAGCTCGGTCACCACCAGCGCGACACGCCCTGCGTCGCCATCGTCGAAACCCGCTTCATCGGCCAGCTGCTGCGCGTAACGGCGCGCCTGGCCGACCTGGGTGATTTCATCGATCGCAATGGCGACGCCGAGCGATCCGGGCAGCGTCAGTTCCATTTGGTGATGGTGACGCGCGTTCCCTTTCCCGGCGCGCTCTGTATTTCGAATTGATCGACCAGCCGCTTGGCACCCGCCAGGCCAAGCCCCAGGCCATTGCCGGAGGTCCAGCCATCGGTCATGGCCTGCTTGAGATCGGCGATGCCCGGACCGGTATCGCGAAAAACCAGCTGCACGCCTTTGCGCGCGCCCTCTTCCACGATCGTCCAATCCATGTCTCCGCCGCCGCCGTAGATCACGGCGTTGCGCGCCAGCTCGCTGACCGCAGTCACCAGCTTGGTCTGATCCACCAGGCGCAAGCCGCATTCCTGCGCCAGCTTGCGCACGGCCTGGCGCCCGAGCACAACGTCCTGCTCAGAGCGGATGGCGTAGGTTCCACTGCGCGGCGTACTCATTGCGTCGGGACACGCTCGCGCAGAAGTTTCATGCCGCGCTCGACATCGAGCGCCGTGCTCACGCCGGACAAGGTGAGGCCCAGTTCCACCAGGGTGATGGCCACGGCCGGCTGCATGCCGACCACCACGGTCTCGGCATCCATGATGCGCGACAGGCCCGAGATCATGCCGATCATCCGGCCGATGAAGGAGTCGACCACGTCAAGCGCGGAAATATCGATCAGCACACCCTTGGCCGAGGTCTCGCTGATCTTGGCCGAGAGATCGTCCTGCAGTGTCATGGCGAGCTGATCATGCATGTCGACCTGGATGGTGACCAGCAGAAAGCTACCCATGCGAAGAATGGGAATGCGATCCATGAGCTTACCCGGCCTTCGTCACGCTCAGGCCCGAGCGCTTGAGCGCCAGCGCCAGCGCGTCGGCCAGGTTGGCCTTGGTCACGATACCGCCCAGGTCCAGGCCCAGATGCACGATGGTCTGCGCGATCTGCGGCCGGATGCCGCTGATGATGCAGTCCGCGCCCATCAGCCGGATCGCCGTCACGGTCTTCAACAGGTGCTGTGCCACCAGCGTATCCACGGTGGGCACGCCGGTGATGTCGATGATGGCGATATCCGAACCGGTTTCCACGATACGCTGCAGCAGCGACTCCATCACCACCTGGGTGCGCTGCGAATCGAGCGTACCGATCATCGGCAAGGCCAGTACGCCATCCCACAGCTTGACCACGGGGGTGGAAAGCTCGAGCAATTCTTCCTGCTGACGCCGGATCACTTCTTCGCGGGACTTCTGGAACGCGCGAATGGTGTGCATGCCCAAGGTATCGAGCAGCTCGGAGATGGCCCACAGCTCACCTGACAGCACCGAGGGATTGCTCGCATAGGTCTTCTGCAGCAGATCAAACAACGGACGCTTCAGCGAAAATATGAAGTGCGCCGTGTGATACGAGTCGAAGCCCTGCATCGCGCGGCTGCGCGACAGCGTTTCGAGGAACTGGCGCGATTCCGCCCAATCGGTCGTTGACAGGTCGGCCGCATCGCCCGTGGCCGACGCGCTCACCAGCAAGGCCAGGAATTCCTTCGCCTGGCGGCTCACGTCGTCGCGACTGATGCGGTTATCCGACAACGAACCACCCTGCTCCAAGTTCGCGACCCACCCTGCGAGCAAGGCAGGCTCGTTGTTCTTGATGGCGTCGATGGTTGCCGGCTTGAGAATCGACATATGGCAGTCTCCCCGTTGAATTCATTCATCATCCGGGATCAAGCAGGGCTTGGGAATAGGCGCTGAGCAAAAGATCGATGTGTATGGAAATTTGACACGCCGTTGACGCTCACGCCCTTAGACAGAACGGTTACAGCCTTTCGTCCACTAAGCGACTCCATGAGCTCCGATCACGTCCTGACCATTCTGCTCGTCGAAGATGACGACGGCATCCGCACGATTGCAAGCGTGTTATTGGAGTCGCAGGGCCATCGCGTGCATGCGATGGCCAATGGCGAACTGGCCAGCGAATGGCTTAAACAAGGCCAGCCTGACGTGCTGTTTACCGATATCAACATGCCCGGCGGCATGAGCGGCACGGAACTGGCGCGCCTCGCGCGACTGGCCCATCCGGGGCTGCGCGTGCTGATGACCTCGGGCGAGGCCGTGCCCGATCCCGCATGGCTGGCATCGGGCATTCACTATCTGAACAAGCCGTATGACCGTCGAACACTGCTTGCGGCCATCGACGCAACCGCCAAGGCCGTGGCCTGATCGATCACGTCCTGGCCGGCGGAGCCCCCATGCCCACCTCCGCCACCATGCGGCGAATACGCTGCAGCGCCCAATCGTGATCGTCGCGCGCAGCATTGCGCAGCACTTCTTCCGCCAGGCCTGAGAATTCCTGCCAGAACAAAGGCGGCTCCGGATATTTACGGGCCAGTGCCTGCGCATAGCCTTGCAGTCGATCCAGATCGCTATCGAGGTTGTCGCGATTCTTGGTCATGGTGACTCAACGACTCATCTGGCCAAAGTCTTCGGCGCCTGTGTTGTAGCGGCGCGACGTTATGCATCGCGTCGTGAACATGTCGGCTGCGCGTGATGCGCACAGCCCTCTTGCAACGTCAGCCTAATGCGACAAGTGGATCTGCGCCTCACTCCGGATGTTTCACATTTGAGCGGCAGTGCACTCACGAGCGGACCGCCATCGTCGTCGCACACCCCACGACGAGGTTATTCCCCATGAGTCAGCACGACCACGAAATCAAGGTACTGAACGGCCTGATCGAAACCACCATCGACAGCGTCGACGGTTACGCCGAAGCGGCCAAGGATGCGGAAAACGCCCAGTTCCGCGATCTCTTCCTGACCCGCGCCGCCGAGCGCCGCCAGGTCGCCGCGCATCTGCGCGAGGCCGTGCGTCGCGAAGGCGGCGAGCCTGCCGATGACGGCACCGTGCTCGCCTCGGCGCATCGCGTCTTCACCGGCCTGCGCAGTTCCATGAGCCATGGCGACAAGGCGGTGATCGAGGAAGTGGAACGCGGCGAAGATCACATCAAGGCCAAATACGATGAAGCGCTCAAGGACGACAAGCTGTCGCTCTCTGCCCGCGAATCCATCCAGCAGGCCTATACCTCGGTGCGCCAGGGCCATGATCAGATGAGTGCGATCAAGCACGCCGTGCAGTAAATCATTGCCATCTCGTTGACCTGCGACGGACGGCATGCCGTCCGTCGCTTTGCTTGATCACATCTGCGGCTGCTGCTCCGGCGGTGGCACCGGATCGCCAACCGGCGGTGGCTGCGGCTCGGGATCGGTCAATGGCGGACGCGCGGGTGTGGGCACCGGCGGCTCCGGGGGCGCGGGCGGCTCGACCGGGCTGGGCGGCCCCGGCGGCTTGACCGGATCGGGCGTGGGCGCAGGCACCTCGCCGTGCGCGACGTACATGACGAATTTCTCGGCGATCATCGTTCGACTCCTGCGTAGACGCCTTCATCCTCGCCATTGGCGATTGAACTGCGTGCACGCACGGCGTGAATACCGATATTCACGGTGCGCCGTATCGGAACGATTCATCAGCCTGTACGCGCCGCTGTGATTGCTGCAACCGCAGCTGACTTGCACCATTGAAATTTGACTGGCTGGTCACTTGTTGGCGCGTAATTCTCGTTGCCATGCCAACGGAGGACCGACGCATGAAGACGCGTGCCATCACTACTCTCGCCATCGTCCTGATGACTTTTACGGGTGCGACGTTTGCGCAGACGCAAACCCGCACCGTGTGCGAAGACGTACCGGTGAAGCAGGTCAATTCCAGCGATACCCATCGCGTTGCAGGCACGGCCATCGGCGCCGTCGCCGGCGGCGTGCTCGGCAACCAGGTCGGCGGCGGCAAGGGCAAGACGCTTGCGACGGTCGGCGGCGCGGTTGCCGGCGGCGTGGTGGGCAACCAGGTGCAGAAATCGCATCAGGACAAGAACGCCACCTATACCACCGAACGCCGCTGCCATCAGGAGCAGTACTGATCCTCGCTGTATCACCGCCCATCCATCGCTCTTAGGAGACTCCTGCATGCAAACGTCCGTCTATTGCATGGCCCGCACCTCGGAGCAGGCTGAAGTGATCCTGCTGGAACTCAAGCAGGCCGGGTTCACCAATAACGATATTTCCGCCCTGCTGCCGGATCGCCGGGGCACCAAGGACTTCGCCCACGAACACAACACCAAGGCGCCGGAGGGCGCAACCGCGGGCGGCATCGCCGGCATGGGCGTCGGCGCTGCACTGGGTTGGCTGGCTGGCGTCGGCGCGTTGGCGATACCGGGCGTCGGGCCATTTATCGCAGCCGGCCCGATCATGGCCGCACTCAGCGGCGCGGCCGTCGGCACCGCCACCGGCGGCGTGGTCGGCAGCCTGGTGGGTCTGGGCATGCCGGAGTTCGAAGCCAAGCGCTACGACGCGAAGATCCGCGAGGGGAACATCCTCATTTCCGTGCACACGGAAAGCGGCAAGCAAAAGGATGTCGCCAAGGACGTGTTCAAACGCAACAATGCGGACGATATCTCGACCGCTTCGGAGGCGCGGGTGCACTGAGCCCGCGGCGATCCTGACGCCAGCTGACTCGACCCAGCGGCGGCAACGAGGTTTTCACACGTGGCTCACGACCGGAACGATTTGATCCGGCCATTCACCACGTACAGCACAGTGGGGGCAAAGACATGCACGCCAAGAAACGTCGATCCGGTTTCGTGATACTGGTGGAAGACAATCGCCAGAACGCGCAGGCCACGGGTGAATACCTGGAAAGCCAGGGCTATACGGTGGATTACGCCTACGATGGCATTACCGGCCTGCACTTGGCTTCGTCCAACGACTACGACGCCGTCGTGCTCGACGGCATGCTGCCCGGCATGGATGGCCTGGAGGTCTGTCGCCGCCTGCGCACCGAGCACAAGCTGGCCGCGCCCATCCTGATGCTCACCGGCCGCAACACCCTGGACGACAAGGTCGCCGGTCTTGACACCGGTGCCGACGATTACCTGTGCAAGCCATTCGATCTGCGCGAGCTGGAAGCACGCCTGCGCACGCTCATCCGTCGTGAGCGGCGCCAGGTGTCGCGTGAAGTCCTCACGGTGGGTGATCTCACCTTCGACACCGGCACGCTGAGCGTGACGCGCGCCGAGCAGGAGCTCACTTTGTCGCCGATCGGATTGCGCCTGCTGGCCATCCTGATGCGCGAATCGCCCCGCGTGGTCAGCCGCTCCCGCCTGGAACGCGAAGTGTGGGGCGAATCGCTGCCCGATTCGGACACCTTGCGCTCGCACCTGTACATCCTGCGTCGCGCGATCGACAAGCCGTTTGCCAACCCCTTGATGCACACCTTGCCGACGGCCGGTTATCGCCTTGCCGATCTCTCGCCCGCCGCCAAGGGCGCAACGCCGAAGGCGTCGGGCACGACTCTCGCGATGGCCTGATACAGCGCCCCACATGCACCGACGCGACGGCCGCCGAGCAATCGGCGGCCGTTGTTTTTTCGAGAATGGTGGCGTCAAACATCATCTCCACGCAGGCTGCACCTTCGACCACGCAAAGTTGAAGGCACGGACCAACACCGCCCCGCGCAAGCAAACCATCGACCGCAAGCGCCGCGATACCCGCCTCGCCGATTGGACGCATGCAGCCGCCAGGCTGATGCGCATCAACGCAGTCGCCCGGCCTACCGCATGGATGCACCCTTCCACCGATGACGCCACGCGGCGCCGTCCGCCATCAGCGAGGTGACCGTGCGTATCGCCCAGATCTCACCGCTCTATGAATCGGTTCCGCCCAAACTCTATGGTGGCACCGAGCGCATCGTCGCCTATCTGACCGACGCCCTGGTCAAACGCGGTCACGACGTCACCCTGTTCGCCAGCGCGGACGCCCAGACCCGGGCGCGATTGTGCGCTACGCGTGCGCAATCGATCCGGCTCGATCCATCGCCGCTGAAATCCGATCTCGCCGCGCACCTGACCTTGCTGCACGAGGTACAGCGACAGATCGATCGATTTGATGTGCTGCACTTCCATATCGACCTGCTGCACCTGCCGGCGTTTGAAGCGGTGGCCTCGCGCACCATCACCACCTTGCACGGCCGCCTGGATCTGTCCGATCTGGCCGACGCCTATGCGCGCTGGCCGCAATATCCGCTGGTCTCCATCTCCAGGCAGCAGCGCGCGCCCATGCCGAATGCGTCCTGGCTTGCCACCGTGCCCCACGGCATACCGGCCGAGCTCTATCGTGCGCACCCGCACTCGGGCGAGGGCTATCTGGCCTTCCTCGGCCGCATTTCGCCGGAGAAGCGACCGGATCGGGCAATCGCCATCGCGCGACGTGCCGGCATTCCGCTGCGCATTGCCGCCAAGGTGGATGCGGTGGATAAGGCGTATTTCCACGAGCATATCGCGCCGATGCTCGACGATCCGCTGGTGCAGTACGTGGGCGAGATCAGCGATGCAGAGAAAGAGGCGTTCCTTGGCAACGCCCGCGCCCTGCTGTTTCCGATCGACTGGCCCGAGCCGTTCGGGCTGGTGATGATCGAGGCGATGGCCTGCGGCACACCCGTCATCGCATGGAACTGCGGATCGGTGCCCAGCGTCGTCGACGATGGCTTGACCGGCTTCATAGTAAACAGTGAGGACGAAGCGGTCGAAGCCGTCAAACGCATCCCCAGGCTCAACCGCAAGAGTATCCGTAGCGTCTTCGAACGACGCTTCACTGCCGACGTCATGGCGGCCGCGTACGAGACGGTCTACCGCCAGGCCTTGATGGAGTCGGCCGATCTTCGCGCGGTAGGAACCTGAGCGGATGAATGAAGACGCGTTTACTCCCAATGAGATAACGGACAGCCTCAGCATCGGCGAAACGCGGGCGATGTTTGCGCTCAAGGCGGCGCACAGCTTTGCCGTGAGCGACGCACGCGGCGACATGCTGGGCGGCGCAGAGGGTATGTTTCGCAACGATACGCGCGTGCTGTCCCACTGGATTCTCGAACTGGGCGGCGAGCGCCCTTCCCTGCTCAGCGGCGCGGTGAGCCACGACAACGTGCTGTTCACCGCCGACCTCACCAACGAGCCCTTGCCGCCCACCGGCGGCAAGGCGGCGCCGGCGGGCGTGATCCATGTGCAACGCACGCGGCTGTTGTGGGACAACCGCCTGTTCGAGCAGATCCACCTACACAACTTCGACGACAGCGACCTGACGGTGCTGGTGCGCCTGCGCTTCCATGCGGATTTTCGCGACATCTTCGAAGTGCGCGGCATGACCCGCAAACAGCGCGGCGAAGCACTGCCCGCCCAGCTGCATGGCGACCACGTCCAGCTCGGTTATCGCGGGCTCGATGAGGTGTTGCGCAGCACGGTGATTTCGTTTTCCGAAAAACCGCATCAGCTCGCCGCGCAGCGGGCGGACTTCGAGCTGGCCATACCACGATTGGGCAGCACCTCGATTTACCTCGAGGTGGGCGACGAGCATCTGCAACCCACACGCGAACGCTACCGCAGTGCCGCCGCCGCAGCGCGCGCCACCATGCGCCGCCGTCGCCATCGTGGCGCCTGCCTGAAGAGCAATTCGCGCCTGTTCAACAACTGGCTGGATCGCTCGCGCGCCGATATCGCGCTGCTGGTAGCTGACCTGCCTACCGGCCCTTACCCTTACGCAGGCATCCCCTGGTTTTCCACGCCGTTCGGGCGCGACGGGCTGATCACGGCCCTGCAGACGCTATGGGTGGATCCCAGTCTGGCGCGCGGCGTGCTGGCTTATCTGTCCAGTCGACAGGCCACGCAAACCTCGGCATTCCGCGATTCCGCGCCGGGCAAGATCATGCACGAGACGCGCTCGGGCGAAATGGCCTCGCTGGGCGAAGTGCCTTTCGGTCTGTACTACGGCGGCGTGGACAGCACGCCGCTGTTCGTGATGCTGGCCGGCGCCTATGCGCAACGCACCGCCAACTATGCCTTCATCGACCAGCTATGGCCCTCGCTCAAGGCTGCCATGGGCTGGATTGAAACCACCTGCGATGCGCATGCCCACGGTTTTCTCGCCTATGCGCGCGGTGCCGAGGGCGGCCTGGTCAATCAGGGCTGGAAGGACAGCAACGATTCGGTCTTCCACGCCGATGGCCGCATTCCGCAGGGGCCGATCGCCCTGGTCGAAGTGCAGGGCTATGTCTATGCCGCGTTGCGCAGCATGGCGAAACTGGCCGAGCACCGCGGCGACAGCGACTGCGCGACACGCTGGCGCACCCGCGCCAGCGACATGCGGCACGCGGTGGAAGAGCTGTTCTGGGATGAGGACCTGGCCAACTACGCGATTGCCCGCGACGGCGACGATTCGCTATGCCGCGTGCGCGCTTCCAACGTGGGGCATCTGCTTTACACGGGACTGCCGCGCAAGAAGCGGGCGCGCCAGGTGATCCGCCAGCTCAGTTCGGCGGCCTTCGATGGCGGCTGGGGCATCCGCACGCTGGCGAACGAACAGGCGCGCTACAACCCCATGTCTTATCACGACGGTTCGGTATGGCCGCACGATGTCGCCATGGGCGCCGCAGGCATGGCGCAGTACGGCGAGCGCGCGGATGTGGTGCGTCTGGTCGGCGAGACTTTTGAGGCCGCCACGTACTTCGGCATGCGCCTGCCGGAGTTGTTCTGCGGTTTCCCCCGCCGCGCGGGCGAGCCGCCGGTGGCCTATCCGGTGGCATGCATGCCGCAGGCCTGGGCGGCCGGCACCATGTTCATGCTGATGCAGGCCTGTCTGGGTGTGGAGATCGACGGACGCCGCGGCATCGTGCACGTGCGCCGTCCGCGCCTGCCCCAAGGCATCGACCGACTGGTCGTCAACGGCCTCGAAGTGGGCGGCGCGCAACTGGACCTGGGCTTTGAACGCATCGGCGGACGCGTGGTGACCTTCCGCGAACGTGGCGACAACGACTTGCGCATCCAGGTCGAGCAATAGCGCTTAGAACATCGGATAGCAGCCCTGCACGCCGTGCGTGGTCAACATGGCGCCGATGCGCGCCGTCAACCAGTCCTGATCGAGCGGATCGCTGCGCTGCATCAGCTCGTCGGCGAGCTCGGCGAAGCGCGGCCAGAATTCGGTCGCCGAAGGATGCGCCTGCAGCAACGAGGACACCTCGATGTCCAGTTCGTCGAGGCTGCGTTCCAGGCGTAGTCGGTTGGGCTTCATGGGCGGAGCGTAAGCCCGGATTCATCACGGCGATGTGGGATTTTTGCGAGCGGGGCGTCTTGCCTAAAACTGCCTTCGCCACGCCAGCACCGTGTCCGGAAAGAGCCCCGCCAGCGGCACGTCGACCGCTTCGCAGGCATCCATCACATAAGCCAGCGAACGCGCCGCCTCGCCCCGTTGCAGTTCGCGCGGCACATTGAAGGCCTCGTACTCGATGGCCTCCAGCATCCGCAGCGACCACTCGTAGAGACCGTCGCCCTGACTCTGGAACCACCGTTGCAGCCAGTCCTTGAGCGTGTGCAATGGCAGGTCGTCGCGGACCGACACCTCCTGCAACTCGGCAGTCACTTCGGGACAGACGCCGCGCAGCCATTCGCTGTAACCGGCTGCCGCATCAGGTATGACCAGCGGCGCCGGCGAACGCTGTTCGGCATGCCGCAACAGGATGCTTCGCTCCACCTGGCGCGCCTGGGCGAGCCGTTCGGTTTCCAGCAGCAAGCCGCGATCCAGATCGAATACGTCGAAAAACCGTCGATGCAGGTTGCGCATGCGCACCAGCGGCTGCCGTGAGTAGCCGACTTTCACCAGGTCCTGCTCCCGCCATGGCAGCAGGTAGACGAAGGTACGCCCCTTGCTGAGCGTCCTGGGCATGACGAATTCATCCATGCGCACGATGGTTACACAGGCATCGCCCGAGTCGAAGCCCATGCCCCGGTCACAAAAGCCAATCAGGCGATTCACGCAGCCCGTGAAAGCCTCGCCGCATGACCGCGACCCAACAGGCAGCCACCCGACCCGAACGCGATGCCGCGTCCGAAGGCCTGGTCTACATGCGCGGCGACGAACCCGGTCTGCGTCGTCGTCGCCAGGGCAAGGGGTTTGTCTATCTCGACGCCCGCGGGCATCGGGTCACCCAGGCACGCGTGCTCGATCGCATCCGCCTGCTCGCCATTCCGCCGGCCTATGTCGATGTCTGGATCAGCGCCAACCCGCGCGGCCACCTGCAGGCCACCGGGCGCGATGCCAAGGGTCGCAAGCAGTATCGCTACCACGCACGCTGGCGACGCGTGCGCGATGGCGGCAAGTTTTCGCATATGGCCGAATTCGGGGCTGCACTGCCGCGCATTCGGCGACGCGTTCGTCTCGATCTCGCGTTGCCCGGCTGGCCCAAGCAAAAGGTGTTGGCGCTGCTGGTGCGGCTACTGGATGAAACGCTGATCCGCGTGGGCAACGAGGCTTATGCCACGGACAACGGCAGTTACGGCCTCACCACGTTGCGCTCGCGCCACCTGCGCACGGAAGCCGGCAAGCTGCACCTTATTTTTCGCGCCAAAAGCGGACAGCAGAGCGACGTGACGCTCAGCAATAAACGCCTGGCTCGCCTGTTGCGACGCGTCCAGCAGCTGCCGGGACAGCGCCTGTTTCAATACGTCGACGATGACGGCAAGCGCCATGCCGTCGACTCGGGCATGGTCAACGACTACCTGCACGAGGCCAGCGGCGGCGATTTCACCGCCAAGGATTTTCGCACCTGGGCCGGTACGGTGATGGCGATCGGCCTGCTTGCCGAACAGCCCATGCCGGCCGAGGCCAGCGAGCGCGAGCTGCAGGAAGCGATCAACCTGGTCGTCCGTGAGGTGGCCGACGCGCTGCGCAACACGCCCAAGGTCTGCCGCACGTCGTATATCCACCCCAAGGCGTTCGAGGGATGGAAGGATGGCAGTCTGCAGCGCCTGGTATCTGCGTCGGTGGCGCATCAACCGAGAAAGCTGGAAAGCGCCACGCTGCGCTTTTTGAAATATCGTCCGCGCAGCCGCTGAGTCGTTCACTCCTCAGTGACGGCAGCCGGTCGATGCATGCGCCGATAGTCCGCCGGCGTCACGCCAACTTGACGCATGAAGGCCCGGCGCAGCCCATTGGCATCCGCGTAGCCGCACAAGCTGGCCACGCGCTTGGGCGGTTCCTGTCCCAGTTCGAGCAGTCGACGTGCCGCTTCCACCCGCACCTGTTCCACGTACTCCGCAGGCGGCACGCCCACTTCCTGATGGAACACGCGCGCGAAATGACGTGGACTCAAGCCCGCACGCTGCGCCAATGCCGCCACCGAGTGGTCCTCGCCGGGATGGGCGCCAATCCAGCGCTGCAGCTCCTGGATGGCGGCATGTCCCGCCAGCCCGGCTTCGCCATGACGACTGAACTGCAGTTGCCCGCCGGGACGCTTGAAGAACATCACCAGCTCACTGGCCACCTGCATCGCCACCTCGCGGCCGAGATCTTCCTCGACCAGGGCGAGCGCGAGATCCATGCCTGCCGTCACGCCTGCCGCGGTGCATACCGGACCATCGCGCAGATAAAGCGCATCGGGCTCGACCTGGATCTGGGGATAGCGCTCACGCATCACGTCGACCACGCCCCAATGGGTGGTGATTCGACGCGCCTCGATCAGGCCGCTGGCCGCCAGCACCAAGGCACCGTTGCACACGGACCCATAGCGCCGACTGCGCTTCGCTGCGCGCCGCAACCAATCCAATGCATTGAGATGAGTCGGCGCATGGGCCATGCCGGGTGCGCCGGCCACGAGCACCGTATCGAAGCGCGGGAGCGCATCGCGCAGGGTCAGATCGGGCATCAGTCGCACGCCGGACGAGCTTTCGATCGCACGCGCGGACGTGCCCACCACCCGCAGCTGATAAACCGTCTTGCCAAGGCGTCGATTCGCTTCGGCAAATACGTCAAGCGGCCCGGATACATCCAGCAGCTGCACGCCGGGAAAGGCAAGGATGGCGATGGTGCGGATCATGGGCGCCTCCGGCACGCGTCCGTCCTGGCCACAAAATGGCATGATCTGCCACTTTGAGTCAAATCATGACGGATGGATTTCGCGTTCCAATGGCTGCGAAGGCGGCATGCCGTATGCCGGCCACCTTGGAGCATCCATCATGACCACGATTGCAGGCATTGCCATTCCGGACAGCCAGCTCGCCCGGGAAGTTACCGACCTGGTGCGCGACACCGAAACGGATCTGCTGTACCACCACTCGCGCCGCGTCTTCCTGTTCGGCGCACTCACCGGCCGCCAGAAGCAGCTCAGCTTCGATCCCGAACTGCTCTATATCGGCGCCATGTTCCACGACATGGGATTGATGCCTGCCCACAGCAGCCCGGACCACCGCTTCGAAGTGGATGGCGCCAACGCGGCCGCGGACTTCCTGCGCCGTCACGGCATTCCCCAGCAGAGCATCGAACTGGTGTGGACCTCGATCGCGCTGCACACCACGCCGGGCATTCCCGAATTCATGCGCCCGGAAATCGCCCTGCTCACCGCCGGCGTGGAAATGGATGTGCTCGGACTGGGCTTTTCGAATGTCGCCGATGGCGATCGCGCCACCGTGGTGGAAGCGCATCCCCGCAGCGCGCAGTTCAAGCAGGACATCATCGAGGCGTTCTACCAGGGCATACGCCACAAGCCCGACACGACCTTCGGCAATGTCAAAGCCGACGTGATGGCCCTGAAGGAGCCGCACTTCCATCGCGGCAACTTCTGCAGCGTCATCCTCCATTCGGCTTGGCCGGGCTGAGGCTTCGCCGTCGATCGTTCAACCCGTAGCCAGGCGGGGCCACGTCCAGGCATGCCAGACGATAAGCAGGGACAGCGCGATCTCGATGGCGCCCATCACCAGGTAGAACGTCCAGGCACCCGGCATGGTGACGAGCATGATGATGGCGTAGACCAGGCCAAGGAAGATATTGAGCACCCGACTCAACATCGGCCTCATCACCAGCGAAAGAAAAATCATCAGGCTGGGTACGGCCATGAGCAGTGACGTACCCAGCAGAACGCCCTGCGTGGCGGGACCGAGCGGGCCTATGTTTCCCTTCAGCATGTCCTGCAAATTGCCGGGCTGGTAGAGGCCGAAGTAATCGACGTAGATGTAAAGGAACATGAGGCTCGTCCATAGCCCGGCGAGCTTCAGCTTGACCGGCACCTTCAGGTCTTCGAGCGGCGCCTTGGCACTTGGTTGCGAATTCACGTCTGCTCCTTGCGTGCGATGAGTCAATGGAGTGTGCGCCGATGGGACGCGCTCAGCCCTCCCTGTTGAGGCGCAGATCGTTGAACTTGCGTCGCTCGATCAGCGCGGTGATTTTTCCGTTGGCATCGCGCTGGAACACCAGCAGGTTGCGTTCGTCATCCGTGCCCATGAATACGTCCTTCGCCACCGGCTGCAAGGTATTGACGGGGCCGCCGGCGCGCGTGACATAGCTGAGCACGCCATGATCCACCGAGACCGTCCATGCGCGATTCGGCGCGAAACGATAGGTGCCCGCGTAATCATTCAGCACAAGACCTGGTACGTCGATTTTCGGCGGCGCGGTGGGAATGGTCACATCCTCGAAGCCGGCCACCTTCCACTCGCCGCCCTGCTTCACGAAGGTGAGCAGTGCGCGATAGCGCACGACGAAGGACTGTCCAAAATACGTTTCGCGCTCGTACTGCTCCACGCTGAGCAAGGCGCTGTCGCCATGCACCCAGGCGTGCGGATCGCGCATCTCCATGCTGCCGGTGATGCCGGCGGGAAAGGGGTGCAGCGAGGCGATGGTTTCGGCCTTGCTGGCGACGCGGCCAAACTCGTCGATCATCACCGCATCGTCGGTGACCGCCTTTTCCCAGATGGTTTTGTCGCCTGTGGGTAGCGCGTCCATCAGCTTCTGCGTGGTCTGCACCAGCTCGTCGCGCAAGGCGGTCGGCGCTTCGGCCGCGTGCAGCGGCACGATGGTCACTGCGGCAATCAGTCCCGATACGATGGATCGCTTGAACATGGCATCCCTCCGGCGATGCCGTGAAGCATGCGCTCGGCCGCCATGCCACACCCGTGCTTTAAGTCATTGGATGCCCCACGGTCCAGGGCCGCGTGCGACGCATGCGGCAATCGATCCATCGACCGGTGTGGCAAAGACGACCAGAATCAGCCCGATCATGGAGCTCCGCGCCGTCCCCAAGGCAGGCAGGCTCCGCAGCATGGATTTCATCTCATGGCACTTTTCCCCGCTGCCAACGACATCGGCATTGCCACCCTGATCGACCGCTTCTACGACAAGGTGCGCGCGGACGCCGAGCTCGGCCACGAGTTCAACGCGGCCGTCCATGACTGGCCGGCGCACAAAGTGCTGTTGCGCGACTTCTGGTCGTCCCTGGTGTTGCGCTCGGGGCGTTATCAAGGCAACCCGATGGGCGTGCATCGCGCCCTGCCCGCGTTCCCGCAGCACCTGTTTCATCGCTGGCTGGCGTTGTGGCGGGAAACCGCGCGCGAGGTCTTCGACACACCGGCGGCCGAGCTGTTCATCGGCACCGCCGAGCGCGTGGCGCAGGGCCTCAGCATGGGGCTGGGTCACGGACGCTTGTCGGTCGACCACCCCTCGCGGGTGCTGGGTCCGTTGCACATCATCTCCTGACGCAACCGAACGCCGCGTTTGCCGGCACGAACGACGCAACGGCGCTGAGTCAGAGTACACTGCACAGATGAGAATCAATCGCATTTGTGATGTGCTGCGCGCAGTCCCGCTCCTGATCCTCCTGCTGGGCCTGGCCTCGCCGCCCGCCCACGCCCAGGCGGACGCCAACGATCCCGCGGCCAGCGTGCCGCAGACTTGGCAAATGCTCGATTACCTCGCCGCGGATTACGCGGGCGCGGTCAAACACGGCGAGGTGGTAAGCGCTTCGGAATACGACGAGATGCGCGAGTTCGCGCGCCATGCGCGCGATCGCGTGACCGCATTGCCGCCCAGCTCCGCCTCGCCCGTCCTGCGCGAACAGGCCGACAAATTGGTCGAACTGATCGACGCCAAGGCGCCAGAGTCCGAGGTCGCCCATCAGGCGCACGCGCTGACCGACACCTTGCTGCAGGCCTATCCCATTCCCACCGCACCGACCAAGGCACCGGAGCTTGCGCGCGGAGCGGCGCTCTATCAGACGCAGTGCGCTCTCTGCCACGGCGCGAGTGGACATGGCGATGGCCCGGCGGGACTGCAGCTGTCGCCGCGGCCCATCGATTTCACCGACGCATCGCGCGCCGATCAACGCAGTGCCTTGTCGCTCTATGAAGTGATCACCCAGGGCGTCGCCGGCACGCCGATGGCCAGCTACGCACAGACGCTCTCGAGCGACGACCGCTGGTCGCTTGCCTATTACGTCGGCACCCTCGCCTATCCCGAGGCGAGCGCGCAAGGCGAACAGGCATGGCGCAAGGATCAACAAGCCCGCGGCGCCATCGCATCGCCCAGCGAACTGGCGCGTGCACGCGTTTCCGGTCTGTCAGATCTGATCGGCACGACCCAGGCACGCCTTATCGTCGGCTACTTGCGCGCACATCCCGAGGCCGTGCACGAGGCCCTGGCCGGGATTCCACTGGCGCGCACTCGCGTCGCCGACAGCGTAGAGGCGTATCGCAGAGGCAAGCCTGAAGAAGCGCGACAGCTCGCACTCTCGGCTTATCTCGATGGCGTCGAACCCATGGAGGCGCGACTGGATGCACGCGATGCAGCGTTGCGCGCACGCATCGAAACCGCCATGGGCGCCTATCGCACCTCGCTGTCGCAGTCCGCGGCAGGCGATGCGGTGACCACGCAGGCGCACGCGGTGGATCAACTGCTTGCGCAAGCGCAATCCCTGCTGATGGAAGGCACGGCCAGCCCGATGACGACCTTCATCGGCGCGCTCACCATCCTGGTCCGCGAGGGGCTGGAAGCCTTGCTTGTGGTCGTGGCGCTGCTGGCCTTCCTGCGCAAGGCCGATCGGCACGACGCCACCCGCTATGTGCACGCGGGCTGGCTGCTCGCGCTGCTGGCAGGCGCTGCCACCTGGGCGGTGGCGAGCTATTTCATCTCGATCAGTGGCGCCAGCCGCGAGCTCACCGAAGGCCTGTCGTCGTTGTTTGCCGCGGGCGTGCTGCTTGCGGTTGGCTTGTGGATGCACCAGAAGAGCATCGGCGGCCGCTGGCAGTCTTATCTGAAGGCGAAGATGGCCACGGCGCTCGATCGTCGCTCAGCGTGGTTCGTGTTCGGCCTGACCTTCATCTCGGTCTATCGCGAAGTCTTCGAAACCATCCTGTTCTACACGGCACTGTGGAACGAAGGCCAGGGACAGTGGTTGCTTGCTGGCATCGTGGTGGGCGCCATCATCCTGGGCTTCATTGCCTGGGTACTGCTGCGCACCAGCCAGCGCCTGCCGCTGGGCCTGTTCTTCTCGGTGAGTTCGCTGGTGATCGCCGTGCTGGCGATCGTGCTGACCGGCAAGGGCGTGGCAGCGTTGCAGGAAGCGGGATGGACCGCCGTCACCGTGGCCCCGGTGCCGTCCATCGATCTGCTGGGCATCTATCCCACCTGGCAGTCGCTGCTGGCGCAGCTGGCCGTGGCCGTGATGCTGGCCATCGGCTTCACCTACAACCGCTGGCGGGCCAACGCCACCTGAAGTTGTCGCCCTGGAGGCCTCTGCCGGGCGGCACTTGAATTCTGTATCGGTCGATACATATTATTGTATCAATCGATACAGAATGAAGGTGCGTTATGGCCCGCCCACGCGAATTCGACGAACAGAAGACCCTGGAGGCCGTTGCCGAGGCTTTCTGGGCGCGTGGCTATGAGGCCACCTCCACGCGTGAACTGGCGGAGCGCACCGGCCTGACGGTGACCAGCCTGTACAACGCGTTCGGCGACAAGCGGGCGCTGTTTCAACGCGCCTTGGAGCACTATCTGGATGCAACGCTCCGCGAGCGCATCGACCGCCAGGAGAAGTCACTGGCTCCCAGCGAGGCGATCGCCGCGTTCTTCCAGGAAGTGATCGAGCGCTCGCTGTCCGATACGCAGCAGCGCGGCTGTTTCCTGGTGAACTCGGCGCTGGAGGCCACGCCCGAAGCGCCCGAACTGCGCGCTGCGATTGCTGCCGAAATCGACGCCATCCGCGCCTTTTTCCGTCGCTGCCTGCTGGCCGCCCGCCGCAGCGGTGAAGTGCCCTCATCCGTTTCCGCAGCGGAAGCTTCCGCGCATCTCCTGACCGTCATGCTCGGCCTGCGCGTGATGGCCCGCGTCGATCCCGATCGCACCACGATGACGGCTGCCGTAGCCACGGCGCTGAAAGCCGCCGGCATCGCGAAACACCGCTGAACAACATCCCCATTCCCCTCTGGAACTACCCCTCATGTCACCCCGCACTTTCCTCATCACCGGCGCCACCAAGGGCATCGGCCGCGCTATTTCCCAACGTCTCGCCAACGCAGGACATCACGTCGTCGGCCTGGCGCGTAACATCGACGAGCCGGACTTCCCGGGCACCCTGGTGTCCGTCGATCTTGGCGACCGCGCAGCCACCGCCAAGGCGCTCAAGGCGCTGGTCGAGCAATATTCCTTCGACGGCGTGGTCAACAACGTCGGCTATGTGCGCGTGGCGCCAATCGACGAGGTAGACCTCAACGATCTCGACGACATCCTGCGCATCAACCTCGTGCCCACCATCCAGACCGTTCAGGCGCTGCTGCCGCAGATGCGTGCCAAGGGCTGGGGCCGCGTGGTGAATATCACCAGCTTCGTCGCGCTGGGTTATGCGAATCGCACGTCGTATGCAGCCGCCAAGGCTGCGGTGAACAGTTTCACCCGCACCTGGGGCCTGGAGCTCGCGGAAAGCGGCATCACGGTGAATGCGGTGGCGCCCGGTCCGACCGAAACGGAGCTGTTCCGTGCGAACACGCCCGAAGGCAGCGAGGCCGAGCAGCGCTTTCTCTCGGTGGTGCCGATGAAGCGCCTGGGCAAGCCGGACGAATTGGCGGCGACCGTGGAGTTCCTGCTGTCTGATGGCGCCAGCTTTATCACCGGGCAGACGTTGTATGTCGATGGCGGCGCATCGATCGGTCGCTCCGCCGCCTGATCGTGCGACGGTTCAGTGGAAATCGCGCGAACGGCTGTCCAGCGAACCCAGCAACTCGCTCAGGTCGATGAGTCGATCGGCGATGAGATGGCTTACGCCGTCCGCGTGTTCCCAACGTCCATCCACGCCCAGCAGGCGCGACTCGAGAAAGATGCGGCGCTGACGTTCGGCCACGTGACTCCACACCACCACGTTGATGGGTCCGAACTCGTCTTCCATGGTGATGAAGGTGACGCCGCTGGCCGTCTGCGGACGCTGGCGCTGCGTCACCAGCCCGGCCGCGCGCACCTTGCTGGCATGCGGGCGCAGGTGCAGGCTCTTGGAATCCAGGCAGCGCGCCGCGCGCAGGCGCGCACGGATCTGCTGCAGCGGATGCGGCCCCAGACTGAGCCCCATACGCGCGTAATCGGCCAGCGTGCTTTCACCTTGCGATGGTGGCGGCAGCACGACCTCTTCTTCCACCGGACTGGTGTTGCCGAACAAGGGCAGCTGCGCCTCGATGCCCGCCATGACCCAGCGCGCACGATGACGATGGCCGGCCAGGCCGCGTAATGCATCCGCCTCGGCCAGCGCATCCTGCTGTTGCTTGTTGAGTCCGGCGCGCGCGCACAGGTCGGCCACGTCTTCGAACGGCCGGCGTGCACGCGCCGCCATCAGTTGCGTCATCACCTCCTCGCGGCAGCCGCGCACCTGCCGCAAGCCAAGCCGCATGGCATAGCCGCCGCGCGAGGAGTCATCGGCTTCGAGCGTGTTGTCCCAGTCGCTGTGGCGCACATCCACCGGTCGCACCTTGATGCCATGGCGCTGGGTGTCCTGCACGATCTGGCTCGGGCCGTAGAAACCCATCGGCTGCGCGTTGAGCAAGGCGCACATGAAGGCCGCGCAGTAATGGCATTTGAGCCAGCAGCTGGCATACACCAGCAAAGCGAAGCTCGCCGCATGGCTTTCGGGAAAACCGTAGGAACCAAAGCCCTTGATCTGCTCGAACAGGCGCGCGGCAAAATCCGGCGTGAAGCCGTTTTTCAGCATGCCGGCCATCAGTTTCTGGCGATGGATTTCCATGTCGCCGTTGCGTCGCCACGCCGCCATCGAACGGCGCAGCTGGTCCGCCTCGCCGGGCGTGTATTCCGCCGCGACGATCGCCAGCTTCATCACCTGTTCCTGGAACAAGGGCACGCCGAGCGTGCGCTCGAACACATCCTTCAAGGCCTCCGACGGATAAGTGATCGGCTCCTCGCCGCGCTTGCGGCGCAGATACGGATGCACCATGTCGCCCTGAATCGGGCCCGGCCGCACGATCGCCACCTGGATCACCAGGTCGTAGAAATTCTCCGGCCGATGCCGCGGCAGCATCGCCATCTGCGCGCGCGATTCGATCTGGAACACGCCGATGGTGTCGGCGCGCTGGATCAGTTCATAGGTCGGCGGATCATCCGGCGGAATCGACGCCAGCGTTTCCACGCGACCATGATGACTCTTCAATAGATCAAGACATTTGCGGATACAGGTGAGCATGCCCAGCGCCAGGCAATCGACCTTGAGCAGGCGCATGGTGTCCAGATCATCCTTGTCCCACTGGATGATGGTGCGGTCGGGCATCGAGGCATTTTCCACCGGCACCAGATGTGACAGCGGCTGATCGGAAATCACAAAGCCACCCACGTGCTGGGACAGGTGGCGCGGAAAATCCATCAGCTCTTCGGTGAGCGCCATCACCCGCCGCAGCACGGGACTATCCGGATCGAAGCCGCGCTCGCGCAGGCGGCCGTCCAGCGGATCGTCGCCGTCCTGCCAGGCGAAGGTGCGCGACAACAGGTCGATCTGATCCGATGGCAGGCCGAGCACGCGTGCCACGTCGCGTACCGCGCTGCGGCCTCGATAGCAGATCACGGTGGCGGCCAGCGCGGCCCTCTCGCGGCCGTATTTCTCGTAGATATGCTGGATGACTTCTTCGCGCCGCTCGTGCTCGAAGTCGATATCGATATCCGGCGGCTCGTTGCGTTTGGCGGAAATAAAACGCTCGACCAGCAGCGTGGTCGTGGCCGGATCCACCGCCGTCACGCCGAGCGCGTAGCAAACCGCCGAATTGGCGGCCGAACCGCGGCCCTGGCACAGGATGTCCTTGCCGCGCGCGAAGCTCACGATTTCCTGCACGGTCAGGAAGTACGACTCGTACTTGAGCTGCTCGACCAGCTTCAGCTCATACTCGATCTGCTCCCTCACCTTGGGCGGCTCGCCCTGCGGCCAGCGCCAGCGCACGCCCTCTTCGGTGAGCTGGCGCAACCATGTGGTCGGCGTATGTCCTGCCGGCACCAGTTCGGCGGGATAGCGATAGCTCAGGTCGGTCATCACGAACTGGCAGCGCTCGGCGATGCGCACGCTTTCGGCCATCAGTTCGTCGGGATGGATCGCGGACAAAGCCACGCGCGTACGCAGATGTCGCTCGCCATTGGGAAACAGCAGGTCACCGGCATCGGCCACGGTGCGATGGTGGCGGATCGCCGTCATCACATCCTGCAAGGCACGGCGGCGGCGCACGTGCATGTGTACGTCGCCCGCGGCCACCATTGGCAGCTGCAGTGCATCGGCCAGCATCTGCAGCCGGGCGAAACGGCGGTCGTCGTCGGGGCCACGATGCAGTTCGACCGCCAGCCACAATCGCGCCTCGAACAGCGAGCGCAGCCACTCACCATGCGCCTGCTGCAGCTCGGCCTGCGGCAACCACAAGGCCAGCGTGCCGGGCAGGCCGTCGGCAAAGTCCTCGCGCGTCACCCGATACGTGCCCTTCTCTGCCACGCGCCGACCGCGCGTGATGAGTGCACACAGCGAGGTATAGCCCTGCAGGTTCTCGCACAACAGCACCAGCTTCGGGCCATGCTCGATCTGGAACTCGGCGCCGACGATCAGCGGCAGCCCGGTATCGCGCGAGGCCTCGTAGGCGCGCACGATGCCGGCGAGCGAACATTCGTCGGTGATCGCCAGCGCGCGATAACCGCAGGCCTTGGCCCGCTCGAACAACTCGCGCGCACTCGACGCGCCACGCTGGAACGAGAAGTTGGACAGGCAATGCAGTTCGGCGTAGTCGTTCATGCGAACCACCCATGCAACATCCAGTGGCCCTGCTCGCCCGGCGCGCAATACACCCACGCACACTGTCCCTGCGAGGTGCGCACCACGTAGTAATCGCGCCGGATGTCGCCACCATCCCACCAGCCGGTTTCGATGCGCTCGGGGCCGGCGAGCACCTCCGGCGCCGGGCCACGCAGCGGGCATGGCGAGGCCAGCAGCCAGGTCGGGCGCGGCAAGGTTTCCGGCGTGGTGGCTGCTTTCACATGCGCCGCATCGGACTGCGCACGCTCCGGGCGCGGATCCACCGTGCGATGCAGATGCTGGATGGCCTGCTCGCCCAGGCGTGCACGCAAGCGTTCGCGCAGCTGATCCAGCGGCACGGCATGCGTGGGCCGGGTATCGAACAGGTCGCGGCCGGCGGGAACGAACGGCGGCAAGTCGCTTGCCACCAGCCGCATCGCCAGCACCGGCTGGTGCAATTCCAGGCGCTCGAGCCGTCCGCGCGCGCAGTCGAACAACAGCGTGGCATCACGCGCGGCGGCCAGCATGCCCACCGTCACGCAGGTGGGCAGACCGCTGCGATGTTCCAGTTCCAGTTCGAATCGCTGCACGCCGCCATCGCGACCGGCGAGATACGCCGCCAGGTCGCCGGTGAGACGGCGCAGCGGAAACACCAGCGCCTCGACGTGCTCGATTTCGTGCGTCCACTCCATGCGCTGCTCGAACGCATCGGGCGGACGGTAGCTGTCCATTGGCGTGGGCTCGTCGCCGGTGAGGCGATCGAGCTGCGCCACCAGCTCGGCGCCGAAGCGGCGTTGCAGGCCTGCGCGCGGCAGCTTCAAGACTTGGCCCAGGGTGCGGATGCCCATCGACGGCAAACCCTGCGCGGCATCGGCCGGCAGGCGCGCACGCGCAATCGGCACAGGCGCCAGCGCCTCGCGCAGGATCTCCGGCGACATCACCGCCAGCCCGTCGTGCACGCCGGCCAGCACATAGGCCGCATGCGGTGTCGGTGCGAGCGCGATGCGATGACGGAAAGCCAGTCCCTGCAGATCGTCCCGCAACAGCGATTCAAAACGCGGCCATGGCCCGAACAGGTTGAGGCTGCGACTCACCTCCAGCACCACGGCGTGCGCGTACAGCCCCACCTCGGCGCTATAGCGATACGCCCAGGCAGCGAGCAGACGATGCCAGCGCGCCTCGTCTTCCGGATCGTGCTCGACCATCGCGAACTGCTGCAACAAGGCTTGCGCCGCGGTGAGTCGCTGCCCGCGATAAATGCCCGCCGCACGCGCGCTCGCATTGGCCGCGTGCACGATGCGCGCCTGCGCGGGACCGCTCACCAGCACCAGTGGTTCGTCCGACGGCGGCCGTCGCCGGAGGACACCGTCCAGCGCCAGTTGCGGCAGCAAGATGCAAGCCCAGAGCATGGCGCGTCACGACCAGCCGGAAGCTAGCGATACCGCCTGTGCCGGCGGATTGCCGCCACGGCATTTGCGCACGCGTATCTGCCAGCTGGGCGTGCTTTCCAGTTCCAATCGCAATGCCGCGGGCGACGCCTGCACGGCATGGCGGCGATCGCGGAACAGAAAGGCCAGCGCCTTGCCGGTATCGGCCGCCACCTGCAATCGACGCAAGGCACGGTCATCGGCGTGCACCGGCCACGCCAGCACGGCGGCGCAACTGGCCGAGCGCAGGCATTGCTCGGCCGCCCACAGCACATCGCGTTCGTCCGCGTGCACGATGTCCACGTTCGACATCACCACGCCGCGCGCTTCCCAGCCCGCCACATAAGGCACGTACGGCGGCGAGATCACCATCACCGGACGCCCTTCGCGGGTGAGGCGCGCCAGCGTAGGCAACAACAATTGCAGCTCACCCACGCCATCGGCGGGCAGCAGGATTTCAGTCATCGCGTGCTCGGGCCAGCCGCCGCTGGGCAAGGCGGCATCGAGCGTCGCCCAGCCGGTGGGCTGACTGCCCGACGGTTGCGGCGCAGCGCGGCCTTGCCAGACCTGGCGGCTGTGCAGAAGTGTATCGAGCGCAAGGACCTGACCCACGGCGCACGCCCCTCAGCGCAACGTGCGCAGGCAACGGGTGACGACGCCCCACACGCTGAGCGTCTCGCCTTCGCGGAACACGATGGGCTTGAAGTGCGCGTTTTCCGGCAGCAGCGCGATATGCCCATCCACCTTGCCCAGCCGCTTGATGGTCAGCTCGTTGTTGACCATCGCCACCACGATGTCGCCCTGGCGCGGCGCGAGCGCACGATCCACCAGCACTTCGTCGCCGTCGAAAATGCCGGCGCCGATCATCGACCAGCCCGACACGCGGATGATGAAGGTGCTCGGCTCGTGGCCGGGCAGCACGAGGTGTTCGTTGAGGTCGACCACTTCGTCGACATCGTCGTCGGCGATCGACGGCAGGCCGGCCGGCACGCGACTGAGGAAAGCCGTCAGCGCGACCGTCGATGGCTCCAGCGACAAAGGCCGCGGCGCCTCCAGCGTGGCAGGACTGCGGTAGGCCTCCAGGTAGGCCAGCACGCCCGGTACCTGGCTGTCGGGTACGCGTATGCGCTGACTGGGTTCACCGGCGGGACGACCGGCTCCCGGGCGGCGTCCACCGTGGTCGGAAGGAGGCATGGGGCGACTTGATTAGTGGGACGGTAATCAAGATAGCACGATGGGATTCTCACCGAGCGAGATTCAGCAC
>NZ_JBFTRY010000019.1:0-46643 GCF_056399745.1 Dyella sp. 01N36 | reverse complement strand
GGCAATCGTGCCAACGGTGTTGGCAGTGGCGCCGAGGTCGGCGCCAAGATGCGTGCACCACTGGTTGATCTGCACACTGGAGAGGCTCGAGCCGGCCGCAGGACAAGCATTGCCCTTCCAGGTGCCGTTGTAGCCGTTGGCCACCGCGGTATTGATGTCGGCACGCATCGAGTCGAGGATCGTATAGCTCTCGATGGTGGCCATGCTGCGCGCCATCGCGCTGTTGTTGGTGGACAGCGACTTGGCCTGCAGGGCCGCAATGCCGAGAAAACCGATGGAAAGGATCAGCACCGCCACCAGCACTTCGATCAGGCCGGYGCCCGACTGCGCCCTTGMGCGCGAGGGCATGCGCACCCGCTCAGATCGACTTGATGCAGCCGGCCGGCCGCACATACTCAGAATGAGATTGCTCATCACGGACATGTCCCCGTGTAAGACGTCACCGCCATGATCGAACCGGTCGACATCGTGATCTTCTGATGATTGTCGGCGCTGGTCGCCGTGGTGCAGATATCGGCTACCGTGCCGCCGTAGGGAGCGGTGGCACCTACTGCCTTGGCGAAGCCCGTACCGGAGAAGCGCAGGGCCGTCACGCTGCCGCTCAGCTGGATTGGCCACACGATGCCGGGCAGGCTGGCACGCACTTGCGTGGTGTTGGTCCCGCTGGTCAGCAGATAGATCGCGCCCACCTGCGTACCGCAGGCCGATCCCAAGGTGTCGGTGGTGTTGTTGGCGGCAGAATCGCTGCAGAACGCAATACTGCTGTTGCGCTTGACCGCCTCCATGCGCGCGACATTGACCGCCGCGATGATTTCATTGGTGGTGGTGGTGAGCCGGTTGGTCGCGATGATCCGGGTGAAGCTGGGCACGGCGATCGAGATCAAGATGACGGCCACGACCATGGTGATCACCAGCTCCACCAGGGTGAAGCCCTGCTCGCTGCGCACGGGCGCCCGCCTGCACGGCACAGGCCGTGGCTTGGCAAGCTTGCCAAATTCCAATCGATTCACGTTGCCCCCTACCCCTGGAACCATCAACGGTGCACTCCGTTGACGAATGGCCGGCACGAGAACACCCGACCCGCATGGGCGAACTGTACTCACGAGTTTTGAGGTAACCAGCCAGCAGCCGACGATTGGGGGCATCTTTCCGATAAACGGTCGGCAGCCGCCGCGCATTGGTGACGGCCGTCACTGCGCCATCGAGCAGCAGCCGACGGTTTCGCTAGGCATCGACAACCACTGAGCGGATAATTGGCGGTCCTTGCAACTGGCAGGCCCCTCTCCCTGATGTTTGTTCCCGGTCAACGTTGGATCTCCACCGCCGAGCCCGAGCTTGGCCTCGGCACTGTGCTGCGCGTCGAAGGGCGTGGTGTGCAGGTATTGTTCGCCAAGGCGGGGGTGCTGCGGCCTTACGCGGTCGACTCGGCGCCACTGGTGCGCGCGGAATTCCGCCCTGGCCAGCGCGTGGCCGGCAAGGGCCTGGCCTTTCTGGTTGAACGGGTGGAGATACGTGAAGACCTGCTGGTCTATCGCGGCGAAGGCCGTGAGCTGGAGGAAGGCCAGCTCGACGACGAACAAAGCGTCAGCCAGGCCGATGATCGCCTGATCGGTGGCCGTACCGACCCCGTAGCCCATTTTGAGCTGCGCCTGGAAGGCCTCAAGCGCCGTGCCGAGGCGCGCCGCTCGCCGGCATGGGGCCTGGCCGCCTCGCGCATCGGGCTGGTGCCACATCAGTTGCGTGTGGCGGGCATTGCCTCCTCGCGCCGCCCTCCCCGCGTCTTGCTCGCCGATGAGGTCGGCCTGGGCAAGACGATCGAGGCGGGCATGATTATTGCCCGTCAGCTGGCCACGGGGCGCGCTGGCCGCGTGCTGATCCTGCTGCCCGACACGCTGGTCTACCAGTGGTTCGTGGAACTGCTGCGCCGCTTCAACCTCAGCTTCGCCATTTACGACGAAGAGCGTTGCGAGTCGCTGGAACAGGGCGGCGACACCGCCAATCCCTTCGAAGACGAGCAGCTCGTCATCGCCGACTTCAGTTTCCTGGAGCAATCGCCCAAGCGCGCCCAGCAGCTGCTGGAAGCCCGCTGGGACCTGCTGGTGGTGGACGAGGCCCATCACCTGGCCTGGTCGCCCGAAGCCGCCAGCCCGCGCTATACCTTGGTAGATCAGCTCGCCGCGGCCACGCCGGGCGTGATCCTGCTCACCGCGACGCCGGAACAACTGGGCCGCAGCGGCCATTTCGCCCGCTTGCGCCTGCTCGATCCGCAGCGCTATCACGATCTGGACGTCTATCTGTCCGAGTCGGACAAATTCCACAGCTTGTCGAAAGTGGCCGACCGCCTGCTCGACGGCAAGGCGCTCGACGAGCCGCAACTGGCCGCGCTGCGCGAGACCTTTGCGGGCGACGATGCCCTGCAGGCCCGCCTGGCCGATACGACCAAGCCGGAGCATGCACGCGAGATCCTCGCCGCGCTGATCGACCGCCACGGCACCGGCCGCGCCATGTTCCGCAATCGTCGCGCCAGCATCGGCGGTTTTCCCAAGCGCGCGCCGGTATGGCACCTGATCGACAAGGACACGCTGAGCGACGACGCGCGCCAGGCCTTGCTGGGCGAATTCCACGCCGACATCCAGCAACCCTCGCCAGTCATCGAGATCGACTACGGCAACGATCCGCGCATCGACGCGCTGGTCGCCCTGCTCGACGCGCATCCGCAGGACAAGTTCCTGCTGATCTGCCGCAGCCAGGCCAAGGTGCTCGCGCTGGAAGAAGCGCTGCGCACCAAGAGTGGCGTGGGCCTGGCCCGCTTCCATGAAGGCCTGGGCATCGTGCAGCGCGACCGCAATGCGGCGTACTTCGCACAACCCGACGGTGCGCGCCTGCTGCTGTGCTCGGAGATTGGTTCGGAGGGCCGCAACTTCCAGTTCGCCCATCGCCTGGTGCTGTGGGATCTGCCGCTGGATCCGGACCTGCTGGAACAGCGCATCGGCCGCCTCGATCGCATCGGACAGAAGCACGACATCAGCATCCATGTACTCGCTGTCGCCGACAGCGCGCAGCACGTGCTGGCCCGCTGGTACGACGAGGGCGTGGATGCGTTCCGTACCAGTCCCGCCGATGGCCGCGAGCTGCTGCGCCGTTTTGGCGACTCGCTCGCCCGTCTCGCCAGCGAGCACGCGCGCGGCGATGACAATCGCGACCAGGAACTCGAGGTGCTGCTGGCGGAAACACGCGGCGCACACGAGGAAATGGCGGAGCTGATCCGCGATGGCCGCGATCACCTGTTGGAACTCGCTGCCAGCCGCGACCTGCATGCCGATGAACTGGCGCAGGCATTTACCCGCGAAGACAACGACCCGAGCCGCGACGCCTTCATCCAGAGTCTGCTCGAGCGCTTCGGCATTCACGCCGAAGAGCTGGGCGGCAAGGTCATGCTGCTCGATCCGCAATACCTCTCCACCGACGCCCTGCCCGGCTTCGCCGAAGGCCCGCAGGCGGTGACGTTCGCCCGTGAGGTGGCGCTCGCGCGCGAAGAACTGCCGCTGCTGCGGCTGGATCATCCGATGGTGTTGGGCGCACTCGACCTGACGCTATCCAACGAGCAAGGCAATGCGGCCTTCCTGGTGGACGATGCATTGCCGGTACGCAGCGCGTTGTTGCAGGCGGTATTTCTTATCGAATGCGTCGCCGACCGCAAGCTGGACGCCGAACGCTTCCTGCCGCCGCAGCCGATCGTGGTGACCATCGATACGCGCCTCATCGAGCGAGCGGATTTCCGCCCGAGCGACATCGGCCTGCGCAAGGCGGCGGACCGCAGCATCGAAGTGGCTCGCTACCGCAAGTTCCTCGCCAAACTGGTGCCGCCGATGCTGGAGAAGGCGGACGCCATCGCGGCCGAGCGTGCCAAGGCGAATGTGGATGAAGCCGTGGCCTTGGCCACCGACACGCTGGATGCCGAACTCTCGCGCCTGCTCGCGTTGCGTGCCGTGAATCCCGCCATCAGCGAGGCTGAAATCGCCGCCGTTGCGGATGAGCGCACAGCCTTGCTGCAGGCGCTGCCGGGGGCGCGTCTTCGACTCGACGCGGTGCGCTTTGTGGTGAGTCCGGACTTCCTCGCCCTGCGCTAACGCGAGGCGAGGAACATCGCATCGCGGCATTTCTGCCGCCCTGCAGCGCCTGCTGCAGGCGGCATCACCTACGCACGCTTCTAACCCAACGCAAAAGCCACGGCCGCTGCGGCGTGCAGCTCAGCCGTATTGAACAACGGCAGCAGGATATCGTCCTGCCGCAGCAGCAAGCCAATCTCGGTGCATCCAAGAATGACGCCTTTCGCACCGTTGATGGCCGCCTCCTCGATGATGGATCGATAGATCTCCCGCGACGCCTCGTTGATCACGCCGGCGCATAGCTCGTCGTAGATGATGCGATGGACGTCCGCACGCTGCGACTTGGACGGCACCACGCAATGCAGATTGAATCGCTCCTGCAGGCGGGCGCGGTAGAAGCTCTCCGACATGGTGAACTCGGTGCCCAGCAGCAGAACCGAATGCAGACCCTGGGCGGTGATCGCCGCGCCGGTGGGATCGGCGATATGGATGAATGGCAGGCGGGTCGCACTAGTGATGGCATCCGCCATCTTGTGCATGGTGTTGGTCGCCAGCACGATGCATTCGGCGCCGCCCGCTTCGAGCCGACGCGCTGATGCGGCCAGCGCTGCGCCGGCGGCATCCCAGTCGCCTTCGCGTTGCCAGGTGGCAATCTCCTGGAAATTCAGGCTGTCGAGCAGCAGCCTGGCGGAATACAGCGGCCCGCATCGATCGCGGATGCCGCGATTGATCCACTGGTAGTAAAGCAGGCTGGATTCCCAGCTCATGCCGCCAATCAGTCCGATGGTGCGCACGTGAAGACTCCTGCTGCGCGGGCCCTCGCCCGCCGAGCACGAGTCTAGCTTTGCGCCACCAGCTGCATGCGTCCTTGCACCTGGAACAACCGGTAAGCGATTGCCAGCAGCGCGACCCAGGCCGCTCCGATATAGAGCGCGATGCGCGTATCCGGGCTGACGCCCAGCATCACCACCACAAAACCCAGGAACGCCACGCAGACGATGCCGCTCAGCGGCCACCAGCGCAGCCGGAACGCTGCCGGCGCCTCACCCCGCGCGCGCAGCTGACGACGGAAGCTGTAGTGCGCCAGCAGCACCATCGTCCACGTCCACACGGTGTTGAACGAGAGGATCGACATCATCATGCCGAACACTTTGGCCGGCAGCAGATAGTTCAGCAGCACGGCAAGCAGCAGCACCGCGAGCGTCACCAGGATCGCGCGCACCGGCACGCCCTGCTCGTTCACTTCGCTCAGCGCCGTCGGCGCCTGCCCCTTGCAGGCCAGGCTGTACAGCATGCGGCTGCCACTGAAGGTGGTGCAATTGAAGCCGGACAGCGCCGCGGTGATCACCACGAAATTGATCAGACCGGCCGCCTGCGGAATGCCGAGCTTGGCAAAGGTGGTGACAAACGGACTGCCGTGTTCGCCAAGACCCGTCCACGGATAGATGGCCATGATCACGAACAGCGCACCCACGTAGAAAATCAGGATGCGCCACAGCACCGAATTCACCGCGCGTGGAATCGTGCGCTCGGGCTGTGCCGCTTCGCCAGCGGCGATACCTACGGTTTCCACACCGCCAAACGAGAACACCACCACCGGCAGCGCCAGCACCATGCCAAGCAAGCCGTGCGGAAACCAGCCGCCGTTCGACCACAGGTTCGACAAGCCGGTGGGCCGTCCGCCATTGCCCCAGCCAACAAAGATGATGCTCAGCCCGCCCACGATCATCGCCAGCACCGTGATCACCTTCACCAGGGTGAACCAGAACTCCATCTCGCCGTAAATCTTCACGGTGAGCAGGTTCAGTCCGCCGATCATCACCACGCTGCCCAGCACCCAGATCCAGCGTGGCCAATCGGGAAACCACTCGTGCATGTACGCGCCCACGGCAGTGGCTTCGGCCATGCCGACGCCGACCATCAGCAGCCAGTAATTCCAGCCGGTGACGAAACCGGCGAAGGGGCCGAGATAACGCTGCGCATACACGCTGAAGGAACCGGCGACCGGATCGCGCACGGTCATCTCGCCCAGCGCGCGCATGATGATGTAGATCATCACGCCGCCGAACAGGTAGGCAAACAACACCGAAGGGCCGGCCAGTTTGATCGCATCGGCGGAGCCGAGGAACAGGCCTGCGCCAATGGCCATGCCGAGCGCCATGAAGGTGATGTGGCGCGGCGTCAGTCGACGCTGGAGATGCTGTGTCATGGAAACTGCCGGAAGACTGCGAGTGCTGCGATCAGCGCCAGAGTTTGCGCTGCGGCTTGATGGGGAGCTTGCCCCGCCAGTACTGGATCAATACAAAACCACCGAGCATGCCGCCCAGGTGCGCAAAATGCGCGATGCCTGCCTGCGTGCCGGTCACGCCCATGTAGAGCTCGGCCAGTCCGTAAAGTGTCACGAACAGCCAGGCGGAAATCGGGATCGGCAGGAAGATCAGGATCATCTTCTCGTGCGGGAACAACATGCCGAACGCCAGCAGGATGCCGAAGATCGCACCCGACGCGCCCAGGGTCGGATAGAAGCCGCCGGTAAACCAGTTCACCACCACCAGCTGCGCCAGCGCGGCGACCAGCAGGCAGACGAAGTAATAGACGACGAAGTTGCGCGCACCAAACACGCGCTCGATCTGCCCGCCAAACATGAAGAGCGCCAGCATGTTCGAGAACAGGTGCGTCAGGCTGCCATGCATGAAGGCATAAGTGATCAGCTGCCACGGACGGAAACCTACCGAGACCAGGCCCTGCGCCCCCTGGGCGACCTGGTCCGGGCCCCACGGCCACAGCGCGAAGTAGGTCAGCAGCGTTTCGCCCATGATCTGCTGCAGGAGATACACCGCCACATTGGCGATCAGCAGGTTGCGAGTGACGGGAGGAAGGTCAAACGGCATATCGGGGCGAATCCGCGGGGCAATATTCCCAAGCGTACTGGTAGAGGCCGTGCATCGCCACGGCCAATGGCCATAAAGGGAGCCTCGGAAAACCGCGTACTTGCTCGCCATCCCTGCCAACGCAGGGATCCAGCGCCTTCGCTTCAGGGCCTGAGAGTCACCGGACTCCCGCTTTTGCGGGAATGACGGGGCATTGGAGGTGCCATCAAGGAAGGGAGCACGACGTGATCAAGAACTTCTCCCGACAACAGCAGGACGGCCCAGCTCAGCCGATGAACGCGGCCGGCTGCAGGATCTCGATCCAGTAGTCGTCGGGATCGCGAATAAATGCGATGTGCTTCATGCGTCCATCGCTCAGGCGCTTCTGGAACGTCACGCCCAAGGCCTCGAAGCGGGCGCAGGCTTCTTGCACGTTCGGCACGGAGACGCACAGGTGGCCAAAACCGCGCGGCTCGGCGTTGCCGTGGTGGTAGTGAAACGCCTCGTCGTGCTCGGTGCCGTGGTTGTGGGTCAGCTCCAGCACACCCGGCTGGCCGAGCACCCAGCGCAGGCGGGCGGCATCGTCCTCGGGGATGACCGAGCGATCCGGCGCCAGCACCAGGTACACGATGGTGAAGGCCGCCTCGGCAAAGTCCTGGCGGTGCACCGGCGTGAAGCCCAGTACGCGCGTGTAGAAGTCCAGCGAACGACTCAGATCCTTCACGCGGATCATGGTGTGGTTGAACACGTAGCCGTGGGTGGCGGCCTCGGGCGCATGGACGCCCGGCATGGCAAGCAAGGGGGAAAGCGACATCGGGGTTCTTCCGGGGGAAAGCGAATGTCCAACATGGGGTTCAAGCGCAGCCAGGCAAGACTTCGGTCGCCATAACAATCCTCGCCATACAATGTCGCCATGAGCACGCCGCCGCGCCATGTACTGCTTGCCGGTGCCACCGGACTGACCGGGCATAAGCTGCTCGAGCTGTTGCTCGCGGATGACTCGGTGGAGCACGTCTACGCCCCCACTCGTCGGCCATTGGCGCCTCATCCGAAACTCGAGAACCCGGTGGGCATGGTCAGCCACCTGATCGCGCAGCTGCACGGACGGGCTGACACGGTGTTCTGTTGCCTGGGCACCACCATCGGCCAGGCCGGATCCCGCGAGGCGTTCCGCATGGTCGATTACGACCTCCCGCTATCGCTCGCCAAGCATGCGCATGCGCTTGGCGCCAGCCACTATCTGGTGATCAGCGCGCTGGGCGCGGATCCG
Organism: Dyella sp. 01N36; assembly: GCF_056399745.1. Taxonomy (NCBI): domain Bacteria; kingdom Pseudomonadati; phylum Pseudomonadota; class Gammaproteobacteria; order Lysobacterales; family Rhodanobacteraceae; genus Dyella; species Dyella sp. 01N36. The sequence continues at coordinate 38,394 of NZ_JBFTRY010000019.1, read as the reverse complement.
ACCTCGCGTTTGTTCTACAACCGCACCAAGGGCGAGTTGGAAGTAGCCTTGCAGAAACAGGAATGGCCGCGACTCACCATCGTGCGTCCATCGCTGCTGCTGGGTTCGCGCCATAAGCCACGCATGGGCGAAGTATTCGCCGCGCCCTTCTCGCGCGTACTGCCAGGACGCTGGCGCGGCATCTCGGCCGGCACGGTGGCCACCGCCATGTGGCGGCTGGCCAAGGCACCGGGTAGCGGCCTGCGCATCGTGGCGTCCGACGAACTGCAGCAACTAGGCGGCTGAAACTTGTATCGCCCGCAGCGGGCAACGCCGCATAAAAAAAGGCCGCCCATGAGGCGGCCTTTGACTGACGGTGACGTCCAAATTAGCTGCGAGCCAGCGCACCCGGGCGCTTGGCGCCAGCGAAACGCTGCGCCCAGTAAGACTGGTCCAGGCTGTCCACGCGCACGGTCTTGCCGCGCGAGGGCGAATGGATGAACTGGCCATTGGCGATATAGATGCCCACATGCGACACGCGGCCCTGGCCACGCTTGCCGGCGGTGCGGAAGAACACCAGGTCGCCCGGCTTCATGTCGCCGCGGTTGACGTTGAGGCCAGCCACGAACTGCGAAGCAGAGTTGGTCGGCAGCTCGAGGCCGACGGCATGGGCGAACACGTAGCGGACGAAGCCGCTGCAATCAAAGCCGGTGGACGGATCATGACCGCCGCGCACGTAACGGATGTCACGCAGCTGCATGGCCATGCCGATCAGGGTCTTGCGCAGGTCGGAGGTGTCGTTGGCGAGCGCCGCGACGGCGCTGACGCCGCTGTCCGGCATGCCGTCGCCATCGGCGTCTTCGTCATCGCCCAGGGCACCGGTGGTGCCGGCCGAGGCCTTGGCAGCGACCTGGGCGGGAGCGGCGGACTGGGCAAGCATGGCTGCCGGCGAGAACAACGACAGCTGGCCCATCAGATTCGGTGTCACGGTTGCCGACGTCGGCGTGGAAGCCGGAGTGGCGGTCAGCGGTTCAGCAAAAAGCGGAAGGGAAGTAAGCAGTGCACCAGCAAGCGCAGCAGCGGCGAAAATTCGCTTTGTTCGCATGTGGGACACATCCCTTTGCAGTTCGTGGAAATCGCCGTCGTCAGGTCAACGGGCCGTGATCGAGGCGTGAACTTAGCAAAGGGATCTAGATCGTTTGTTCGGATGGGGTTAACTGTACCCTGTCGTTTCGAAACCTGGCACGGCCTATGCTTGGGGTGTGCCGCGTGATAAGTGACTGATTTATCGGTGAAAGCTGTGTCAAATTGGTTACATATTGACCAATTAGTGAACCAAATGTTCAGTTCGGTACCGTATGTTTTGTGAGCTGTCTCACACCGAAAATCGCCGTACCGAGCCGGATTTCGGTCGCGCCCTCGGCAATGGCGAGCGCGAAGTCGCCGCTCATCCCCATGGAAAGTCGAGCCAAATCATGGCCCTGGTCCAATCCGGCCGCACGCAGCTGGCGTAACTGGCGGAAGCATGCGCGAACGGCCGCGGCATCGTCCGACTGGACGGCCAACGTCATAAGACCTCGCACCTTCAGACGGTCATAGGCGCGCAGGGCGTCCAGCAAGCCGGGCAGCTGATCGGGCGGCAGGCCGTGCTTGCTGTCTTCCGGTGAGGTCTTCACCTCGATCAACACATCGATGACGCGGTCCTCGATCTCCAGGCGCCGTTGCAGCGCGTCGGCCAACTCCAGCCGATCCAGCGACTGCACTTCGCTGGCCAGTCGGGCTACATCCTTAGCTTTATTGGTCTGCAGATGGCCGATCACCACCCACTCGATGCGCTCGCCAGCCAGCGCTTCGGCCTTGCTGCGAATCTCCTGCACCTTGTTCTCGCCGAAGCGGTGCAGGCCCAGCGCCAGGGCGGCACGCACCACCTCCGGGCCGAACGTCTTGCTCACCGGCAGGATCGACACTTCGCCGGGATCACGCCCCGCCGCACGGCACGCCGCGTCGACGCGCTCGCGCACGGACGCCCAGTTCTCGGCGAGATAGGAAAGCTCGTTGCTGGAATCAGACATCGCTGAAAACCCTGCCAGAGACCGCACGGGTTTGCGTCCGGCTGCTGCCGACGTCCTGCGCAGTCGGTTGCGTCGCCCCGGCATCGCGCCGGGGCGACGATCACGTTCAGGCCTTGGCGCCCTGCGCGTAGTGATGAGCCACCACGTCGGCCACCACCATCGACACCTTCTTGCCGGTGGGGATGTGCAGGAATTCGTTCGGGCCGTGCGCATTGGAGTGCGGGCCAAGCACGCCGGTGATCAGGAATTGCGCCTTGGGGAATTTCTCGCCCAACATGCCCATGAAGGGAATGCTGCCGCCCTCGCCCATATAGGCCGCCGGTGCGCCGAAATACGTTTCCGAGGCCTTGGCCACCGCTTCTTCCAGCCACGCCGACAGCTGCGGCGCATTCCAGCCGCTGCCGTCTTTCTCGAGCTTGAAGCTGACCTTGGCGCCGTACGGCGGATCCTTTTCCAGCAGCTGCTTCACCAGCTGACCCGCTTTCGCACCGGACAATGTCGGCGGCACACGCAGGCTGAGCTTCACCGAGGTCTTGGGACGTAGCACGTTGCCTGCGCTTTCCAGCGGCGGCATGCCATCCACGCCGGTGACCGCCAGCTGCGGACGCCAGGTGCGGTTGAGCACCAGCTCGGTGAGGTCTTCGGTGACCGGGTGCATGCCGKCCACAAAGGGGAACTTGTCGTAGATTGCCGTGCCCAGCACTTCGGCCGATTTCTTGGCCTGGTCGATGCGCTGCTGCGGGATGTCGACGTACAGCTCCTTGGGCTTGATCGCGCCGGTTTGCGGATCTTCCAGTCGGCTCAGCAGCTCGCGCAGGATGCGGAAGCTGGAGGGCACCACGCCGGACGCATCGCCCGAATGCACGCCCTCTTCCAGCACCTGCACGGTCAGCTCGCCGCCGGTCATGCCGCGCAGCGAGGTGGTCAGCCACAACTGGTCGTAGTTGCCGCAGCCCGAATCCAGGCACACCACCAGCGACGGGTTGCCGATGCGGTCGGCGAGGTGATCGACGTAGTACGGCAGGTCGTAGCTGCCCGACTCTTCGCAGGCTTCGATCAGCACCACGCAGCGCGCATGGGGCACGCCCTGCTCTTGCAGCGCCAGCAAGGCGGCGAGCGAGCCGAAGATGGCGTAGCCGTCGTCGGCGCCGCCACGGCCGTAGAGCTTGTCGCCTTTCAACACGGGCGTCCACGGACCCAGGCCTTCGGCCCAGCCGGTCATTTCCGGCTGCTTGTCCAGATGGCCGTACAGCACGACAGTGTCATCGCCCGTGCCCGGCACTTCGATGTAGATGAGCGGCGTACGGCCTTCCAGGCGCACCACTTCGAGCGTGGCGCCCGGCAGCGCGGAGAGCTTGCTGCGCGCCCACGTCTCCATCAGCTTCACGGCCGCATCCATGTAGCCGTGCTCCACCCACTTGGGATCGAACATGGGCGACTTGTTCGGAATGCGGATGTACTCGACCAGCTGCGGCACGATCTCGTCATCCCACAGTCCGCTGATGTATCGGTTGAGGCGAGCGGTATCCATGGACGACTCCTACAGCGTGGGAAAAGGCCGTCATTGTATCAGCACGTGCGAGAGGGGCCTGGCGTATCGACAAGCGCCCACGCGTCGTGACGGGCGATACCAGGTCACCCATTCCGCCGCTGCCGACAGCCACCAGCGCGGCGGCTGGGCACAGTCCTCGGGCGGCCACGAGAGGGCCGCATCCACCAAGGGAGGAGTGACCATGATCAAGCAGATCGCAGCAGCACTGTTGGTTCTTGCGCTGGCATGGCCGGCATTCGCCGCCACGCCCGTCAATGTCAATACGGCCGATGCCGCCACGCTGTCCAACTCGCTGGACGGGATCGGCCCGTCGAAGGCCAAGGCCATCGTGGCCTACCGCGAAGAACACGGCCCCTTCAAGACAGTCGCCGACCTGTCCCATGTCAAAGGGGTGGGACCCGCCACGCTGGAGCGCAACCGCAGCGCCATCCTGTTGACCGGCTCCGGTTCCTCGCCGGCACCCGCCGCGAAACTCGCTGCAAAGCCCGCCGCAGCAGCCGTCCCAGCCAAGGCAGCGCCCAAGGCGGCCAAGGGCGGCGGGCAATAACCAAACTGTGTCAACCACTTAAGTACACCAATCGCATTCGGCCGGTATGGAAACCCCGGCCGGATGCGCCTACACTCGCCCGCCTTGCCATCGGCATTGGGCTGTCATGATTGTTCCGCGTTATCGCATCGCCGCGTCGAACATCGCCGGCGCGGGCCAGGGGTTGTTCCTATTAGAGGACGTGTCGGCCGGGCAGATCGTCACGGCCCCGGACGCGATCGACCGCACGTATCGCTACGACGAACTGACTGGCTCGCCCGAGCTTTCGGCCCAGCTGTACGCGAGTGCGCGCTGGTTCGAGGACCGCTATACGGTCTCTCCGGACTGGCCGGACGAGTGCTATCTCAATCACAGCTTCGAGCCCACCGGGCTGTGGCATCTGGGCTTCGTGTTCGCGGCGGGCGATTTGCCTGCCGGCACGGAGATCACCGTGGACTACCGGCACCTGTTGCCGCCGGGTGAGGAAGAGGCTTTCACGGACGCGGCCACCGGACAGCCTATTGTTGGCCTGTCATGGACCGAAAGCCTACGGATGAGCACTCACGCATTGGCGGCCCTGCTCGATGGCACCCGACTTGCTTGCTGAAGATCATGATCGACATACCTGTTATTGAAACGGCGCGACTGCGCCTTACCGCCCTCGCCGAACGGCATTTCGACGACTACGCCGCGATGCTCGCCGACCCCGCCAGCACCCGCTGGATCGGCGACGGCCAGCCGCTGGACCGCACCAACGCCTGGCGTTCGCTCGCCATGCTGATCGGCCACTGGCATCTGCGCGGCTACGGCATGTGGGCGCTGGAGCTGAAGGACACCGGCGAATTCATCGGTCGTGCCGGCCTGATGCGCCCTGAAGGTTGGCCGGACCTGGAACTGGGCTGGATGCTCAAGCCGGACTTCCGCCACCATGGCTACGCCACCGAAGCAGGTAGCGCCATTCTCGATTTCGCCTGGCACGCCCTGGGCTCGCCGCGCGTCATCAGCCTGGTGAAGATCGGCAACGAAGCGTCCGACCGCGTGGCCGAACGGCTGGGCGGCGAGCACATCGACGATATGGATTTCTTTGGCGCCCACAACCACGTGTTCGCCTATTACCCGCCCTGCACCGAAAAGCGTCGCGCCTGGGCATGAGCCAGCTGCAGCGGCTGTCCATGGAAGGTCTCCATGGCGCGCCCTGCGCCAAGGGCACGGCAGTCATCACCCCGATTGCCTGCGGACCGGACGACGAGGCCTGGCAGTGGCAAATGACCCTGATCGGGATGGAGCAGGAGGTCGATTTTCCAGCACATGCTGACCTGCGCCGGCACTTCGTGCCGCTGGACGCCCCGGTGGACATCGCCTTCCCCGATGGCCGCACCCAGCACGTCACCCGCTTTCAGATCGCCCAGTTCGACCACAGCAACGATCCGCAGGCCTGCCTGCCGACCGCGCCGACCCGCACGTTCAACCTCAAGCTGCGAGGCGAGGCCCAGGGCGAGCTGATGGCCCGGCCCTTGAATGGCGCCATGGTGCTGCTGGCGCCCAACGGCTGGCGCTGGTTTCTGCTGTTGCTGTCCGGCCGCGCCAAGGTGATCGCCGATCACCGCTCGCAGTCGCTGGAAGCCAACGACATGATGTGGATCGACCCGATCCCCGGTCACCCGGTACGCATCGAAGGTGGCGGCGAAATCGTATTGGCGCGATTGCCTGCCGCCTGATTCATTCCTGGGTACTAGAGGCCCGACCGCCGACCCAGGCCCAGCGAGCGTCCCACATCGGCCAGCGCGAACAGGCGCGCGATGCGCATCCAGCCCAGGGCCACCACGATGAACTGGCTGAGCAGGAAGCCCCACAGCAAGCCCGACGCACCGACCGACACGGTGTGTATGCGGGCCAGGCCCAAGGCAAGCGCCATGGCGAAACCGATGGCGGTCAGCAGCAGGTAGACCAATAGCGTCGACACCGGTCGACGCAGCAGCTGCAGGAGGCCGCGCAGCATGGCGATCGACGCCGAACGCAATCCGACGTCGGCGATGAACGAGGCGCGCGCGGATTCCACCCAGGCCTGCGCCAGCACAACCACGACACCTGCTGCCCACCAGGCCACGTGTTGCGCGGTATCGGCCTGCGATTGCAGCGTGGCGAGATCGCCGCGATCGTCGGCGCGGTCCAGGCCCATCTGCACGAGCAGGCCAGCGAGCGCATAGGGCAGCACCGACCAGAGCATCAGCCGGAGCATGCGGCCGTACTCGACCAATCCACCCTGCAAAAGCTGGGCAAATCCCAGCGTGCGCCCCGCCCGGCCGCTGGCCACCACCATGCCATTGAGCCACGGCAGCCACAGCAACATGAGCAAGCCGCTGGCCAGCCCCGCGCCATGCAACGTGGCGTGCTCGCGCGACAAGGCCACGGCCACATCGCTGAACATCAGGCCGTCGAACTGGCGCGCCCACTCATGCGTATGCGTGGAGCGGTCGAGCAAGCTACCGAGTGCCTGCAGCAAAGGGAGCGCCGCCACCAAAGTGGCGATCAACGTCGCCAGCAGCCACAGCAGCAACAAGCGCCACTGCAATGCGGCAAGCGGCGCCAGCGCCACGGCGCCCATATCGACACGACGAGCACTCTTGTAGGCCATCACRGCGTCACCAGGCATGCGTACAGCGACTGCAACAGTGCCGCGAGATCAGCCGTCCAGCGGCGCGAGGCCGAGGCGTCGGCCTTCACTGTGCGACTGTCATTGAGCTTGTTCTCGTCGAGCAGGATCTTATGCTCGGGATCGAGCTCGGCGGAGATCACCGCTGCCTCGCCGGTGAACACAAAGCGCTTCCAGCGGCGATCGTCGTCCCATGGAACGTCGACATGCGAACCGCCCGCAAACGTCACGCGCAGCAACTGCGGTACGGCGGCACCTTCACGCACTACCGTCACCGTACTGCGCACTTGATACGGACCATCCTCGTGCTTGCCGGCGTTGGGGTGCGACTTCTTCCAGGCATCGCGCTTCTTCTCGACCTCGTCGTCGCGATCATCGGCGGTGAGCTCGGTACGCTGGCCATCCTTCGTCCAGCTGCCCGCCTCGGGCAGTACTTTCGTGGTGTCGATCGATGTCACGCGATCGTCGATACGCGCCGTGCCGTAGACGTACTGATCGAAGATCTCGTTGACCGCACGCGCGTTGCCTGAGACATCGATCAAGGTGGCGCGCAAGTCTGCCGCGGAGGGATGACGGAAGTGCCAGCGCCGATAGTATTCGCGCATGGCGCGTGCCATCACGTCCTTGCCCAGGCGCTCTTCCAGATCGTGCATGGCGGTGGCGGTGCGCGAATAGACCGTGCCGTAGCTCGAGCTGGAGTAACGATCCCAACTGTTCTGTCCCAGCGGATCGAAGGGATGCTGCAGCCCCGCGTCGAGTCGCTCAAACGTGAAGACGTCCATCGATGGCGTGATGCCGGCGCGCCGCAACCACGAGCTCGGCGTCAGCACGCGCTGGTTGCGTTCGCGCAGCATGCGTTCGTCCCAGTACTCGTTGATGCCTTCGTCCAGCATCGGCTCTTCGAATTCATTGGAGGCGAGCAGGCCGTAGAAGTAACCGTGGCCGAATTCGTGGATGGTCACGAAGTCGATATTCCACTGGTCCATGGTGTCTTTGTCGATCGTCTTGTCGCCTTCGGCGGTGAAGAAGGTCGGGTACTCCATGCCACCGGCTTCTTCCGCATTGAATGGCGGCACGACCGCGGTGACGGTGCGATACGGGTACGGCCCCAACGTCTCGGAAAAATAACTCAACGAATCCAGCGTGGCCTTGAGCACGGGTTGCGCGCTGGCCACGTACTCGGGCGGATAAATCACGCGCACCGCCACGTTCGGGCTGCCCGGGCCCTGCCAGCTGCCATCGAGCGTGCGGAAGCCCTTGGCGGCCACCCAGGCAAAATCGTGCACGTCGCCCTGCACAAAGTGATAGGTCGTCTTGCCGTTTTGTTCGAAAGGTTCGTCCTTTTGCGCGCCCACCGCCCCCACGGTGTAATCGGAGGGCACAGTGAGGCGCACGTCGTAGCTGCCGAAGTCGGCGTAGAACTCGCTGTTGAAGTGGAACTCGTGCACGTTCCATTGCACTTGCGTCGCGCCACGCTCGCCTGGCAGTTCGAGCACCCCGATCTTGGGAAACCACTGCGCCACCAGGTTGAAGTTGCCCCACCAGCCGGTACGTTCGATCACGCGCGGCAATTGGCTGACGAAATCGATATCCAGCGTGAGCGTGCCGCCGGCCGGCACGGGCTCGGCAAGATCGATCGCGGCCACGGTCTGGTCCGTGGCGGGGCCATCATCGGGATGCACGAAACGCCACTTCAGCGCAGCATTGCCCTGCTGCACGGTCTTGAGGTCCATCCAGCCCCATTCGCCTTTCTTCGGCGCTGCCTCGCCGCGCGAATGGCCATGCGCGGTAAGCACGCTGCGCTCGGTGAAGAAGGTACTGCCCTCGTTCTGGAAGGCATTGAGATAGAGATGCAGGTAGATGCGATTGACCGGCTGGCTGCTGCGGTTGCGCCAGGTCAGTTGCTCGCTGCCGGTGATGCTGTGCCTGGCTGCATCCAGTTCGGCATCGATGCGATAAGCGACCACGCGATCGGACAAGGTCGCCTCTTTGCCTGTGCGCACACCACCCCACGCATCGGGCGCGCTAGCCTCACGCGGCGCATCAGCTTGAGGCTTGGCGAGCGGGATCACCGCTGGCGCAATCGGCGTACCGGGCGCCGGAACCGGCGCGTCCTGTGCACAGGCCAGCGACGACAACGCCAGGCAGACCAGCGCCAAACCATGGCGCAGCGCGTGTTCCATCCGTGTTCCCATGTAACCCTCCCCCGAAGGAACGCCCAGCCTGCGGCATTCGCGCATGGCGCTCCTATAGGCCAAAGGTCACGGCAACTCAATAGACGTCGCGTCGGTAACGCCCGGCCTCGCGCAGTTGTTCGACCATGGCCTCGCCCAAGGCTTCGCGCAACACCGTGTCTACGCCGGGCGCCATGCCGGCGAGGCTGCCACACACATAAATCGCGGCGCCCTGCTCCACCCACTGACGCAACAGATCGCTCGATTCACGCAGGCGGTCTTGCACGTACACGCGCGAGATGCCTTCGCGAGACCATGCAAGATCGAGCCGTTCAATTGAGCCTTGCTGCTGCCATCGCAAGATCTCGTCGCGATGGTAGAAGTCGCGGGCATACTCGCGCTCGCCGAACAGCAACCAGTTGCGGTGCCGTCCTGCCTCGACGCGCGTCTTCAGCAACGCCCGCAGACCTGCCAGCCCCGTGCCATTGCCGATAAGCACGAGCGGGCGGTCGTCGACAGGCGCGTGGAACCCCGGGTTGGCGCGAATGCGCAGTCCGATATCACCGCCCAGCTGCGCGTGTTGGGTGAGCCAGCCCGAACCGATGCCGGGCGAGCCATCCTTGCGCTGCATGCGCCGAACGAGCAGGTGCACCGTGCCGTCCGACGGCACCGACGCAATGGAATATTCGCGATGCGGCAGCGGCTGCAGCGCCGCCACCAGCTCAGCTGGGGTGGTAAGCGATGCTTCGCTGCGTTCGGGCCAGTGACTGGCTGCCAGCCATTCGCGCAACGATGCGTGGCGTCCTTCGTGTTCGACCGATGCGTCGCCGTCGAGTCCGTGCGTTGCCAACCACTKCTCCACCTCGGCCGCCGCGTGTCGCGGACCGATCTCCACCAGATCGCCGGCCTGCCATGTCGCCTGCCCTGTGTGCGGACGCAGCGCCAGATGGAAACACGGGTCACCCTGGCTCGCTGGATTGAGCAGCACGCGCTCGACCAGTTGCCAGCGTTGATAGTCCGGCTGCTGCCAGTCCGGCAGTTCGGCGGCGCCGGAGAGCAGCGCGAGATGGTGCTGCCAATGACGCAACGCCGATGGGTCGCCATTGTCTACTTCCACCGGATCGAACAGCGGCCTGGCACGGCTCTGCTGCAGCCAGTGCTGCAGCGCGCGGCCAAACCCGCAGAAATCGTCGTAGTCGCTGTCACCGAGCGCGAGCAGGCCGTATTGCAGAGCTGGCAATGCTTGCGCGCTACGCATGCACTGAGTGACAAAGCGGGCCGCGCTATCGGGTGCATCCCCTTCGCCCGTCGTGCTCACCACGAACAACACGCGTTCTTCCTGCGATAGCGCAGCCACATCCAGTTGCCCGAGCTCGGTCAGTCGCACGGATGCGCCAGCCTGCTGGAGACTTTGCGCCGTCTGCAGCGCCCACTGCTCCGCCGTGCCGGTCTGGCTGGCAAAGGCGATGAGGATGGAATCACTCTGCGATGCGTTGACGGACGACACGCGTTCCGTCTGCCGTTGCGCGGCGCGTCGCCTATAAACCGTCAGCCAGGCGGTGAATCCTGCCCATGCCAGCAGTACGGCGAACGCACTGAGCCAACGCGTTGCACCTGGGTCGTGCCATTCCCATTCGCGCCGATGCAAGCCCATGAGCCCGACGACCAGGAGCGCCAGCAACGTGCAAAGGAGCACATTGCCCCAGGCGGGACGAGTCGACATGGCGGAAGGCGTGTTCATGAGGCCAGCGCAGCCTCGAACGCGGGCGACAGGTGTTCTTCCATGCCATGTGCGCCATGCACGATGAACATCACGGCGAGACCGCGCTCGGTGGCATACATCAGCCCTTGTTCCGGCCCCAGTACCGTCATCAGCGTCCCGAGGGGATCCGCTTGCATCGCATCGTTGGCTAGCACGCTGACCGAGGCGACGGCGTGCGGCACGGGCCAACCGGTGCGCGGATCCACGTGATGCGAATAAGTCACGCCATCGGCCGTGAATTGGCGGCGATAGTCGCCCGACGTGGCGATGGCCCTGCCCGTGAGGCAGACCACCTGGCTGAGCTGGTCGGCATGCTGCACGGCGCCGGCGGCAGCGCCGGGACGTTCGATGCCGATGCGCCACGGCGATCCATCCGGTTTCCTGCCCTTGCCTTTCAATTCGCCGCCGACTTCGACCAGCCACGCGTCGATGCCGGCAGCGTCGAGACTGCGGCCGACCAGGTCGACGCTGTAGCCCTTGGCCACCGACGAGAGATCGAGATAGACGCCGCCGGGTTGATAGAGGCTATGGGTAGCGGCGTCCAGCTTGATCCGCCACCAGCCGATGCGTTCGCGCGCCGCGTCGATCGCCTCGCGCGACGGCGGTGCTTGCCGTCCGGCGTCGGGGCCGAAGCCCCAAAGATTCACCAGCGGTCCGACCGTGGGGTCGTACGCACCATCGCTAATGCGTGCGAGCTCGAGCGCATGCTGCACTACTTCGTAGCACTCAGCCGGCAACACATGCCAGGTGCCCGCCGGCGCCGCGTTGAAACGCGACAGCGGCGAGCTGGGCTTGTAGGTGCTCATCTGCCCATCGACCAGATCGAGCACGGCCTGGATGGTCTTGCTGCGCGATGCCAGCGACAACTCTTCTGGCATCACCGCGCGCACCGACCAGAACGTGCCCATGGTCTGGCCCTGCACGGATTGCACGACCAGTTCGCTCACCGATGCACCCATCGCTTCGATTCAGCACTCGCGCCTTGCATTACTGCGGCAGCACTTCCAGCGTGGCGGCATACGACAGGCGACGCAGCTTGGCCTGCTTGATGCTGGACTTGTTGTCCTGCGTGCTGGCGTTCACCCAATACATGCCGGCGTGCGGCCAGGTGACGCTGAACTTGCCATCCTTGTCGGTGGTGACATCGATCTCTTCCGGCGCATTGCGATAGCGCGTCTCACCGGCAATCGCCATCACCTTCAGGTTCGACGCGGGCTTGCCGTCCAGCAGCAGCTGGAAGGTGGCCGCCTCACCCGAGGCCAGATCGGTGACGCGCGTCACCGGCACCAGCTCGAGCCCCTTGCCGCTGGGCTTGAGCGCGCCATCGCTGGGCTTGCCGTTGGTGACGAAGGTTTCCACGCGGTTGATCGACTCGGACACCTCGACGTTCTTCGCGTTGGCAGGTATCGCCTTGGCCAGCTCCGTCGCGTCGCCGCGCCAGCGCTTCTTCTGGCCATCCAGTTCATAGTTGGCGAACAGACCGCCATTCACCGCGGCGATCTTGTAGGTGCCCGGCTGGGTCAGGTGCACGTCGAACACGCTGCGGTACTGGCCGGTGAGCGCGTTCTCCGGTTTGGCCGTCTGGCCGTCCGGCGTGGTGATGACCACGCGGTCCAGCTGCACCGCCATATGATCGGGATAGAACAAGTCGTTGGAAACGGCGGCATCCACCGTCACCCACGGATCGTTGCCGGATACATTGGTGGCCGACGGCACCAGCCACATCTTGTGCGCCTGCGCGGTAAACGGCAGCGCCAGAGCCATGGCCAGCGCGCCCCACTTCAACGAATGCTTGATCATGATGTTGTTCTCCTTCGATTAGGGGGCGAGATCGACTTTGACGGCACCCAGCTCGCTGCTGCCTTGCGCGGCGAGCTGCTGTGGCGCGGCGGCCGGCCAGGTGAACGGCACGCGCACCACTTCGCGGCCACCGGTTTCGCGGGCGGCCTCGACCACGAGTTCGTACTTGCCCGGGGCCAGCTCGGCCAGGGGTGCCTTGCCTTGATGGAAGCTCAGCTTCTGGTCGCCTGCCGGACRCGTCGCGCCGGACACGCCGTCCACCGGCATCTGCAGGTCGCGACCGCCGCGGCGCCACCACTGGCGCAACTCCGGCAGCCACTTGGTGCCCGCGCCTTCCTTCGATTCCTTCTGCGCATACCACACGGCCAGCTGGGCGGCGACGGAATGGTCTTCGCGCTCCACCCACACGGCGGTGTAGGGACGGTGGTATTCCGCCACATTGAGCTGCGGAATCTGCACGGTGACGTTGAGGTCGGCCGCAACGGCCGGGGCGGCCAGCAGGATCGCGGGGAGAGTCAGGGAGAGACGGCGCATGGTGTCCTCGGTTGGGCGCGAGCAGAAACGGGGGAAAAAGGGGAAACGCGTATGGGTGCGCGGCGGCCGACCATCATCGTGATGCGCGTGCGCACAGCTTTCATGTCAGTGGATGAAGATCAGCGCGAGCAACAACGGCAGTACCAGGCCGAAGATCACCAACGGCCACGTGGCGCCACGCTGCGCCGCATGCATCTTCAGCAGCAACAGCCCGGTGACCGCGAAGATCACGCAGGCCAGCGCAAACACGTCGATGAACCAGCCCCAGGCAGGTCCGGCATGACGGCCTTTGTGCAGATCGTTGAGATAGGCGATGACGCCGCGCGAACTGCGTTCGCTCTCCACCTTGCCGGTTTCGCGATCGATGCTGACCCACGCGTCGCCACCCGGGCGCGGCATGGAGAGATAGATTTCATCGGATGACCAGTCGCCGGTACGTCCGGTCACATCGACATCGAGTGTGGTCGACACCCAGTCCGCCACCGCGGCCGGCAAGGGCGCGCCCTTGCGTTCGTCATCGCCGCTCACGGCCTTGAGCAAGGCGGTAGGCAAGACGGCACTGTGATGCACGGTGTTGGCCTGCGCCTCGATCTGACCGGCGTGGTTGAGCGTGAAGCCGGTGATGGCAAACAGCAGCATGCCGACCAGACATAGCGCCGAGCTGATCCAGTGCCATTGATGGAGCTGCTTGAGCCAGAACGCGCGGCTCGATCCCATCCGGTTGTTGTGCGACCGCGCCGCTGATTCCATGCCTGCCTTTCAGAGCCTTTGGATCATCTCTCTTGGATCAGCGCCAAACCGCGTGAACGGGCCATGCAACCCAGTCGCATGCCCGCTGTCTCAACATCCACCAGGGCGCTAAGCTTCCCACCATTCGGGCCGCCCGCTCCTGACGTAGGGCTGGAATGTTGCCACAAATGAGAATCACTCGCAATTCAACGATGATGGGTCTCGCACTTCCCCACCCACCGACCCACCGCCCCTGCTGGATAGCCCCATGCGCATACTGATCGCCGAGGATGACCCCTCCATTGCCGCCGGTGTCAGCGCCGCGCTGCGCCAGGGCGGCCATGCGGTGGATAGCGTCACCGACGGCGCCAAGGCCGACGCAGCGCTGCGCGACACCCCGTACGACCTGCTTATCCTCGACCTGGGCCTGCCCCACCTGGACGGCGCCGACGTGCTCCAGCGCCTGCGCAAGCGCGGCACCGGCCTGCCTGTGCTGGTGATCACGGCCCGCGAAGGCCTGCGCGAGCGGGTACGCGTGCTCGACCTGGGCGCCGACGATTACCTGGTGAAGCCTTTTGCGCTGGCCGAGTTCGAGGCGCGCGTGCGCGCCCTGCTGCGCCGCTACACCTCGCAGGGCGCACCCGAACTCACCATCGGGCGGCTGCGGCTGGATCTTCCCGGTCATCGCGCCTGGATCGACGACAAGGCGTTGGAACTTACGGCGCGCGAATTCGGCCTGCTCGAAGCGCTCGCTGCGCGCCCCGATCGCGTGACCAGCCGCGCCCAGTTGGTGGAAGCCCTCTGCAGCTGGGACGAAGAACTCACCGACAACGGCCTGGACATCGCCATCTATCGCCTGCGCCGCAAGCTGGCCGACTCAGGCACGCAAGTGCGCACCATCCGCGGCCTGGGCTATCTGCTGGAAGAAGTGAAGGAAGGCAAGGACGCCAAGGCATGAACCGGCCGGCGGCCAAGCAGGACGACTCCTGGCTTTATCGGATCATCGAACCGGATGGCCGGCCCAGCCTGCGCCATCGCCTGCTGTCGTCGCTGCTGGTGCCGCTGATGATGTTGCTGGTGGTCGAGAGCCTGATCACCTACGGCGGTGCGCTGATCTACTCCAACCACGTGCACGACCGCGATCTGGGCGACGATGCGATGACGCTCGCGCAGATGCTCAGCCAGGAAGACCTGGGCGGACAGATCTCGCCGCAGGCGCGCTTTCTGCTGGAGTACGCGCCTGAAGGCCACAACTATTTCAACGTCAGCAGCCAGAAGCACGGCTTGCTGGCCGGTTCTGCGGAATTGCAGCCGGCGCCGTTGAGCGGCGCCAGCTCCGATGGCGAGCCAGCGCTTTACACCACCTCGCTGGTCACGACCACGCAGAAGTTTCGCGAGCTGCGTGCGGCGACGGTGCGCATACCCAATCTGCAGGATCCGACTGACCAGCTTACGGTCACCATGGCCGAGACCTTCCACGATCGTCACCAGCGCGCGCGAGAAATCCTGCTGCTGAGCATCCCGGCCCAGGCCCTGCTGATCGCCAGCGTGTTCTTCCTGGTGCTGTACGGCGTGCGCGTGGGCCTGCGCCTGCTTGATCCGCTCACGGCGCGGCTGGCCGCGCGCGAACACGACCTCGCGCCGATCGGCGATGCCGATGTGCCGGTGGAAATCCTTCCGCTCACGCGCACCATCGACGGCCTGTTCGCACGCCAGCGCGGCATGCTGGCCTTGCAGGAACGCTTCATCGCTGATGCCGCGCATCAGCTGAAGACGCCGCTTGCCGGCTTGCGCGTACACGTCGAACGCGCCCAGGTTGATCCGAGCAAGGAAACGGTCACCGATGCCTTGCAGCACATCCTGCGACTTACCCAGCGTGCCAGCCGCACATCCAGCCAGCTGCTCGCGCTGACGCGCGCACAATCGCCCGACCTCAACGAAACCGCGCCCTGTGTGCTGCTGGATCTCGCGCAGGTGATTCCCGAACTGCTGGGTGTGCGCGTGCACGATGCCATCGCCGCGGGCGTGGATCTTGGCTACGAGGGACCGGCCGGACCGGTGTGGATCGACGCCGATCGCCTTTCGCTGCAGGAGATGCTCGACAACCTGATCGACAACAGCCTGCGCTACGCGGGCCGTGGCAGCATTCTCACGATAGGCGTATCGGTGCTCAGCGAAGGCCCATGCGTGAGCGTGGAAGACAACGGGCCTGGCGTGCCGCCTGCCTTCCTTGAGCGCCTGGGCGAACGTTTCTTCCGCGTGCCGGGCATGACGGAAGAAGGCACGGGCCTGGGCTTGGCCATCGTGCAGCGTATTGCCGAGCGCCATCGCGCCACCGTGCGCTTTCTCAATGGCGCGACCGGTGGCCTGCGCGTGGAGATCCTGTTCTCGCCCGCACGCACCTCCCGCTCCGTCAGCTGAGCCTGCGCCGCGCGCAAGCGCAGCACCCGCGTTTGAATCGCCCTTTCAGAGCAGTCTGATGTATTTGTGCGGGCGAAGTCGTGGAACATGCATGGCCAGATGCAAGGACCGGGCGCGCCCGACCTCGGCAGGTCGAACGCCGCACGTCCTTGCCTGTGCAGACGCCACGTACCGCGGGAACGTGGGCACGATGCCAACCACGACTCCCTGCGATGGCCAAGACCAGACAGCGCTCCATTTGGCAACACAACACGTCGCTGTTTCGACGTGTCGCCGCTGAATTTGGCCGCGACGACAAATTGCTTGCCGCACTTCCTCGACTGGCGCTCTCCGACCCCGATCCATCAGTGCGGCGAGCCGCCCTATCGCGCTGCGCTGATCTTGCAGTCGCCCAGGAAGCTTCGTACACCGAAACCGATCCGGAGAATCGCGCGCATGCCCGCGCCCTCTACTTCTCCTTGATGGCCGGCACCCACGAGCAAGCTCCCGAATTCGCCACCCGCCTGCGGCTGGTCGAGGTGCAAACCGATCGGGCGCTGATTCTGCATGTGGCGATCTACAGCCCGGAACCGGACTTGCGCCAGCTTGCGCAACAACGGCTGGAGAGCGACCGCTTTGCGGGAACCAGAGAAGTGATCGCGGATCTGGGCTTGTCCGACCCCATCTTCAACAAGGTCCGCTCCCGCGTGGTGCTGCGTCGTGCGATTGTCACGGCGGCCTGCGAAATTGAACGCGCCCTGGCCGCCCATGACGCCAAGCAGGCGCTCACCTGGACCGACGCCATGGAACGCTTTGTCGGCGATTGGCCGGCGCGCTGGCCATTGCCGCATTACGTGGCGCGCGTGAGCGGACTGTTGCAGCAGGCGTTGTTCAGCCCGCCAGTGCCGACGATCACTCCGCCGCCGCTGCAGGACACGTATTTTCCGCCGCTGAGATTCAATCTGGCACACGGCGCCATCCACCCGACATGACTACACGTGGTCGCATGTTCAATCGCAAACGCCCGACACAAGTTGCACACACCCTCGCCACCAGCCTGATCGCTCACGGAACCCGCATCACGGGTGACGTCAACTTCGAGGGCAGCTTGTTCCTCGAGGGTGAGATCGATGKGCAAATCATGGCGACCGAGCCAGGCGCCCTGCTGACGATCGGCGAGCAAGGCCTCGTGCAGGGAGATATACGTGTCCCGGCGGCGATCATCCATGGCAGCGTCTGCGGGGATGTATACGCGATGGAACGGCTCGAACTGGCAGCGACAGCTCGCGTTTCCGGCAACGTTTGCTATGGCTCGATCGTGGTGATCGCTGGCGCGCAGATCGATGGCCGACTGCAGCATTGCGCTTCGCGCAGCGATGCCGGCACTGCGTTGCCTGCTGCGCCCGCCAACGCGATAGCGGTTGCCGTCCCGGAAATCACCGCCGGTTTCAGCGAAGCCGGCGAAGCAAGCTCGCCCCCCTCGCTCATCGCTCACGCGAGCGACTCATCCATGCATGGCACTGAGGCGACCGGGCTCAATTCCCTATCGGATAGGCGATCGCGCAAGCGCAACCGACACGATACGAGCAAGCACAACGCCTGATACGACTTGCCCCGCTCGAAGGCGGGGCAAGGCTTCAACGCTACACGACTTGCGATGGGCTCAGCCGACTCGAGGCTCGGACTTCAACGCCGTGACCAGCACTTCAACGCGGCGGTTCGCGGCAAGGCAGGCAATCAAGGCGCTGCGTTCGGTCAGGGCGCAAGCCTCCACCGGATTGCGCTTGCCGCGACCTTCGGCCTGGATCAGGCGACTGTCCACGCCGTGCGAGACCAGATAGTCCTTCACCGTGTCGGCCCGCTTCTGCGAAAGCGCATCGTTGTAGGCATCGCTGCCCAGACGGTCGGTGTAACCGATCACGCGCACGCTTTGCACCTGGCCCGCATGCACGATGATGCCCTGGGCGAGCTGGTCAAGCTTGGCGCGACCTTCGGCCGACATATCCGACAGTCCCGCCCGATCGAATGCAAACAGCGCATCCGAGCCCAGCGTGAACCGCTCGGTGTTGATGACGGAAGCCACGACGACCGGCGGGGGCGCCGGCGCTTTGGCCACCTGCTGGAAGCGCGCACACTCCTCGGGCAGCCAGTAGAAGCGTTGCGCCAACTTGTCGGTGTCGAACAAAACCTTGAACTGGCAAGTCACCACGTGATCACTCTGCGCCGGTTCGCGGAAGTTGAAGACGTAGTTCCACTCGCGCACGCCCCATATACCCTCGCTGAAATGGGGGTAGCCAATCAGATCGCTGACCTGTTGCTTGTTCAGGCCCGCGTGCACGCGGATCAGGTTGTCGAGGTTGGGAAAGGTTCCGCCCTTGTGCAGCGGCGTAGTGTCGTCGATGTGCGGCCAATTGATGGAGTCGGCAGACTGACCATCCGCGTGGACGTTGCGACTCACATTGCCGCAGGCCGCCAGTGCGAACGCGGCCGCCAGCAAGAGTGGCGCGAGCTTGAAGAACTTGTTGATGTACATGTTTTTTTTTGCAAGCCTTTATGTCGATGAATACAAGAGCCATGAAGATCCCTCTGCCGCGACGACAGAGGGATCTTCATGGCCAGTCCTTACCAGGCCATGCCCGCGCCCACACCCACGCCCAGGCCGTCCTGCTGCGAGCCGGTCGCACTGGCCTTGAGGATGTAGCGACCACTCTCAGTGATCGTGGACAGGCCGACCGAAATCGCGTTCTGCCCGTGGTAATTGCCGATGCCCACGCCCACGACGCTTTGATTGGGCTGATAGGCCTGCGGAATATTGGCCGTTGCCAGCGCGGAAGCCGTACCGGCATAAGCACGCTTGCCCATCTGGTTGATCTGCTGGTCGGTGTAGTTCTTTGCCCAGTTCTGCGTACTGACCACCGCGTCATTGAGCTGTCCCACATTCACCGCATCCGTGGTCGCCGTTCCCGCCTGCACGTTGTGGATGCTGGCGCCGCCACCATTCGGATTAAGGGTGACCGCGTTGTAGTTGATGGAGCCGTCGCTGTTGACGTCGTACTGCACGCCACCTGCCTGCGCTGCCTTCAACTGACTCACGTTCACCGCATCCGTGCCCTGCGAACCCGCAGCAACATTCGTGATCTGACGCTCGTTGCCCGACGAACCCATCGACACCGCGTTGGCTCGATCGGCGACAGAGGCATTGCCGATAGCGACGCTGTTGTTGGCGCTCGCTTGCGAGCCATTACCCAGCGCCAGGCTGTTGTCACCCGAGGCCGTTGCACCTGCACCGCCTGCGGCCGAGTTGTTGCCGGTGGGCGTCGGGGTCGGCGCCTTCTGGTCGGTGCTGGTCTGGAACATGCCGGCCTGTCCCGTGCTGATGTTGGTGATATCGCCGGCAATGTGGTTGACCGTGTTCTCGACGGTGGTCACGCGGCCATCGATCTTGTCGACTGCCTGGTTGGTCGCATACAGCTGCGAGCCATTCACTGCGTCGGTGCTGGTGGACGAGAGCGTGCCCGCCGCCACGTTGGTGATGGTGCGCTCCTGCCCCGCCGCGCCCACGCTCACCGTGCCGGTGGGATTGGCGCCGGCAAAGGTGTAGTTGTCACCGGCGATGGTGGCGCCCGACGTTCCCTTCACTGGCCCCGTCGTCGAGTTCGCACCCAAGGCCACGCTGTTATTGGTGCTTGCCTTCGCGCCATTTCCGATGGCCACACTGTCGGCGCCGGTACTTACCGCCTGGGGGCCGACGGCTACCGAGTTCGACCCAACTGCCTGCGAGTCGGCCAGCGACGAATTGGCATGGAAGTACTTGATACCGCCGCCACCGTTGATGGTGTTGATCGTACCGTTGAGCACGTCCACCGCCTGGTTGGTGGCATACAGCTGCGAACCATTGACGGCATCGGTGCTGTCGCCGGAGAGCTGCCCGGCAGCGACGTTGGTGATCTGACGTTCGTTGCCCTTGCTGCCCACGCTCACCACGCTGGTGGGGTTGGTACCGGCGAATTGGTAGGTCTGCCCAGCCACGGTGACGCTGGAGATCGGATTGCTCCTGGAGGTGACCGAGCCTGCACCCAGTGCCACGTCGTTGTCGTTGTTGGCCTGGGCGTTGCTGCCCATGGCCGTGGACGATGCGCCGATGGCCTTGGCGCCCACGCCCGCGGCGATGGCATTGGCACCGGTGGCGCCATCGTTGTTGTAGTTGCCGCCCTGCGTACCGCTGTCGTTGACGCTGTAGTAATGCGTCTTGGCGCCATTCACCGTGGTGGTGAGCTGGCTGACGTTCACCGCATCAGACGGTGCCGTGCCGGCGGTGACATTGGTGATCTTCGTGCCACCCGCATCGATGCCGTTGACGGTGATACTGGGACCACCGGTGATCACTACACCGTTGGTGTCGATGATGGTGTTGCCGGTGGTCACGCTGGTGAATTCCGGCTTGTCGGTCATCTCGATCTGCAGGACACCGTTCGCATCCACCTCAGTCCTGAGGTTGTCACCAACATAGGTGCCGGCCGTAGTGCCCTTGCCCTGGATCGACATGGTGTCGCCCAGTTTCTTCTGCACCGTGCCGGTGTTGCCGGCAAAGCTCAGCGGMGTATCGGCCAGGTCATCGAGCTGCGACTTGTTCACCGCATCGCTGGGCGCCACGCCGTCCGCGACATTGGTGATCTTGGTGCCGCCGGTCTTGCTCACCGGATCGTAAGTAGGACCGCCCAGCGTGACGCTGTCGTGCGCGCCGGTGTCGTAAATCACGGCATCGGCGGTGGCGCCCTTGAGCTGTGCCACGTTCACCGCATCGCTGTCGGCCGTACCGGCGGCCACGCCGGTGATCTGGCGGAACTTATTGCTGGCCGCATCACCCACGCTGACGCCACCGAGCGTGCTCGCGGTGGCATTGATCGCTGCCGTCTGCGCTGTGGTCGCCGTTACCGGCACATAACCAGCGATGCCTGCTGCCGTATTTGCCACCGACTTGCTGCCGATGGCCACACCATCGGCCACCAAAGCCTTGGCGCTATTGCCCAGCGCGATCGAACTGTCGGCGCTGGCGGTGGCGCCGTAGCCGCCGGCCAGCGTCCTGGCACCGGCCGCATTCGCCCCAAATCCCACGGCCGTGCTACCGAAACCCGTGGCGCTGGTGGTCGATCCCAAGGCAGTCGCCGTGTCGGAAAGCGCTTGAGCGTTCGCACCCACGCCGGTCGTCATCAGACCGATCGACACGGAACCATCACCCACCGCAACCGACGACGTGCCGGACGCACTCGCATTGGGACCGACGGCCACTGCCGAGTTGCCAGCCGCCCCGGCGCTCATGCCTGCGGCCAAGGCGTTCGTGCCGGTGGCGCCGTCGTTGTCGTAGTTGCCGCCCTGTACGGCGCCATCGTTGACGCTGAAATAGTGCGACTTGGCACCATTCACCGCAGTGGAAAGCTGGTTGACGTTCACTGCATCCGTGAGCGCCGTACCTGCGGCAACATTGCCGATCTTCTGTCCGCCGGCATTGATGCCGTTGGCGGTCATGCTGGGACCACCCGTGATCACCACACCGTTGGTATCGATGGTGGTGTTGCCCGTCGTGACGCTGGTGAACTCCGGCTTGTCGGTCATCTCGACCTGCAATGCGCCGCTCGCGTCCACCTCGGTCCTGAGGTTGTCGCCGACGTAGGTGCCGGACGTGGTGCCCTTACCCTGGATCGACATGGTGTCGCCCAGTTTCTTCTGCACCGTGCCGGTGTTGCCAGCGAAGGTCAGCGGCGTATTGGCCAGATCGTCCAGCTGCGACTTGTTCACCGCATCGCTTGGGGCCACGCCGTTGGCGAGATTGGTGATCTTGGTGCCGCCGGCCTTGGTGACCGGGTTATAGGCGGGACCGCCAAGCGTGATGCTGTCGTGCGCGCTGCTGTCGTAGAGCACGGCATCGGCGGTGGCGCCCTTGAGCTGGGCAACGTTCACTGCATCGCTGTCCGCCGTACCTGCGGCCACGCTGGTGATCTGGCGGAACTTGTTGGTCGCGGCATCGCCCACGCTGACCGCACCGAGCGTGCTCTTCGTCGCGTTGATAGCCGCGGCCTGCGCCGCCGTCGCCGTGGCTGGCACGTAGCCGGCGATGCCCGCTGCCGTGTTGGCTGCTGACTTGCTGCCGAGGGCGACGCCATCGGCGACCAAGGCCTTGGCACTATTGCCCAAGGCAGTCGAATTATCACCGCTGGCGCTGGTGCCATAGCCGGAAGCCAAGGCACGGGAACCGGCCGCATTCGCGCCGTAGCCCACGGCGGTACTGCCGAATCCGGTGGCACTGGTGGTTGATCCCAACGCGGTGGCGGTGTCGGCGATCGCCTGCGCGCCCGCGCCCACGCTGGTGGTCATCAGACCAGTGGAAACCGAACTGTCGCCCATGGCGATCGCGGAATTGCCGGAAGCGCTCGCGTCGGTGCCGACGGCCACGCCCGAGCTGCCGGCAGCGCTCGCGCCAACACCTGCCGCAAGAGCGTTTGCTCCGGTCGCACCGTCGCTGTTGTAGTTGCCGCCCTGCACACCGCTATCGTTGACGCTGTAATAGTTGGCCATCAGGGCCAGGCCAGCCTTGAGCCCGGAGCCCGTGGCCGACATGGCAGGTGCGGAGAGTCCGCCGACCAACAAGGCGCCTGCAATGGCAAGACTCAGCTTGGCCGATCCCGGCTTCTTGTGGCCCTTGGCCAACTCAGAAGCGACCACGAAGCACTGCTTCTGGGCATCCCAAACGACGTTATAGATTTTGTTCACGACAAGTCCTTTCCAGCGAACGAAGGCAGCAACGTAAAATCGCCGCCATGCTAGAAATCACTTGAACTTGAACAAATAAGGCGCGCTCTCAAATGCACTTCAGTCGATTTCTCTACCGAGAGAAAAAGTCCGACTTTTCATTGCACTTGCTTGCGGTGTCAGCGAGCGACCACAAGCAGTCGGCCTGCACGCTGTCGCTTAGATGAGTGCACGGATGAGAGGTAACTCGCTCGAGCCGACAAACGCCGCCCAAAAAAATACGGCGATGCATGAGCATCGCCGTTCGTCACACTTCCCCTGCATGGGAACTACTTGAGACAAACCACAGACAGACGCCGCGGGTTTTCACCCCGCGGCGTCGTGTTGATTACATCGCCTTCTTGGCCTTGGTCAGCAGCTGATCGAGCAGCGCGATGGCCAGGTCGATTTCTTCGTGCGTGATGTCCAGCGACGGCGCGAAGGTGATCACGTTCTTGTACCAGCCACCCACGTCGAGCACGAGGCCGATCTTCTTGCCGTTGTGCTCCAGGTCGCCGGCCAGGCCGATGTCGACCATCTTGTCGAGCAGCGCCTTGTTCGGCGTGAAGCCGTCGTCGGTGCAGATCTCGGCGCGCATGGCCAGGCCGAGGCCGTCGACGTCGCCGATTTCCTTGTGGCGCTTCTGCAGGTCGCGCAGGCCTTCGAGGAAGTGCGCACCCTTCTTCGGCACGCTGGTCTCGTAGTCCAGCTCGTAACCCATCTTGATCACTTCCAGACCCAGCGCGGTGCCGAGCGGGTTGGAGTTGAAGGTGGAGTGGGTGGAGCCCGGCGGGAAGATGGTCGGGTTGATCAGCTCTTCGCGCGCCCACAGGCCGGACAACGGGTTCAAGCCGTTGGTCAGCGCCTTGCCGAACACGATGATGTCCGGCGTCACGCCGAAGTGCTCGATCGACCACAGCTTGCCGGTGCGCCAGAAACCCATCTGGATTTCGTCGACCACCATCAGGATGCCGTACTGGTCCAGCACCTTCTTCAGATCCTTGAAGAAGTTCATCGGCGGCAGCACGTAGCCGCCGGTGCCCTGGATCGGCTCGACGTAGAACGCGGCGTACTCAGCCTGATTGACCTTGGGATCCCACACGCCGTTGTATTCGGTTTCGAACAGGCGCGCGAACTGGCGCACGCAGGCGTCGGAATATTCTTCCGGCGTCATGCCCTTGGGGCGACGGAACGGATACGGGAACGGCACGAACATCGCGCGCTCGCCGAAGTGGCCGAAGCGGCGACGGTAGCGGTAGCTCGACGTGATCGACGAAGCGCCCAGCGTGCGACCGTGGTAGCCGCCCTCGAAGGCGAACATCAGGCTCTTGCCGCCGGTGTAGTTGCGCACCAGCTTGAGCGAGTCTTCCACCGCCTGCGCACCGCCGACGTTGAAGTGCACGCGGCCCTTCAGGCCGAACTTCTGCTGCGCGTCGACGGCAATGGTCTTGGCCAGCTCGATGCGGGTCTGGTGCAGGTACTGCGAAGCCACCTGCGGCAGCACGTCGATCTGGTTCTTCAGCGTGTCGTTCAGGCGCTTGTTGCCGTAACCGAAGTTCACGGCCGAGTACCACATCTGCAGATCCAGGAAGCGCGTGCCGGCGGTGTCGATCATCCAGCTGCCTTCGCCATGGCGGAAGATCTTCGGCGGATCGACGTAATGCACGGTATCGCCAAAGGAGCTCCACTGGGCCTCATCGGCCAGCAGCTGGGCGTCGGGAATAACGACGCCAGCGGCGTTCTTGTCGTATGCGTTCATCAGGAAATCCGGAATAGATCAGAAAGGGGTGGAACGGGCGAGGCCCGTTCAGGGGATCGTGACGGCCACGGCCGGTTCGCCCGGCGTGTGTTCGGCCAGCAGGCTGCCGTCGAGCAGACGGGGCAGCAGCTCCAGCGCATCCTCGAAGCCGGTGATCGGCACATAGGGGATGCCGGCGGCGCGGCAGTGCTCGATCAGGCGATGCTTGGCGAACACGAAATCGACGCGGTCGGCTGCGCAGAAGTCCGAGGCGCCGTCGCCGATCAGCAGGGTCTTGGTGCCGGTCTTGGCGGCCTGGGCAGCCACGGCGCACTTGCACGTGCCGCTGCGGCAACCGTCCGCCTGGAACGGCGAGGTCAGCTGCCACTGACGCGGCGGCGTGGCCGGAGCCAGGTGGTTGGCGGCCAGCGGCAGATCGTCCAGGCCGTAACGGCCAAGGATCTTGTGGATGGCGTAGTCGAGGCCGTCGCTCACCACCCGCAGCGGGGTCGACAATTCGCGCGTCCTGGCCACGAAGGCCGGGAACGCGTGGTCGATCCACAGCGAGGAGAGATGCTTGTCCAGCGCTTCCTGGGTCATGTCCAGCAGACCCACCTGCCCGGTCATGCATTCGCGCGAGCCGATGCGGCCGGCACGCCAGTCCTGCTCCAGCGTTTCCCAGCCGGGACGGCCGAAACGGTCGAGCAGGGAGTCGATCACGTCCTCGACGGAAATGGTGCCGTCGAAATCGCAGAGGATGGTCCAGCCTGTCACTCGGTGAAGCTCCGCCAATGCAGTGTGATGACAAGACTAGAAAGACACCCCTTTCGGCCCCCTTTCTTGCCGAAAGTTGCTGCGTAAAAACGGGTATTCTGGTGTCGGCCGTCAATAAGCTAGTTGAAGGCTTGCTCCGGTATGCTAGGGAACTCCCTGTCGTGCCGTTGCTCAAATCTCAGGAACTTCGTGCTTCAGCGTCGAAACAACCCGGATCTGCCGAACATGGAAGCTGCGCCTCGCCGGGATCGCCGTCCATTGATCAGTGCCTTGCTGGCGTGTGGACTTGCGCTGGTGGCCGGCTGCTCGGTGGCCCCGTTGCCCGAACTCAAGCCGCCCGTCCCCGAGACCTGGCGCAATGCGCCGGCCGGCGTGGCGCCGCCCTCCGCCGACCTCAAGGGCTGGTGGACCGCGCTGGGTGACCCCGAGCTGGACGCCCTGATCGATCGCGCCCTGCAGAACAACCTGGACGTGGCCCAGGCCGCCGAGCGCCTGCGCGCCGCGCGCACCCTCAACCACCACGCCCACGATCCCTACCTGCCCAACCTGCACGGGCGCACTAACGACCTGATCGATCCGGACACCACGGCTTCGTATTTCGTGGTCGGCTTTGATGCCGTGTGGGAGCTTCCGCTGTTTGGCGCCTGGCAAAGCAGCAAGCGCGCGGCCCAAGGCCAGGAGAACGGCGCGGCGGCCGCCTTGCGCGGTGCGCAGGTGTCCCTGGTGGCCGAAGTCAGTCGGCGCTGGATCGAACTGCGCTCGGCCCAGGAGCAGGCCCGCCTGCTCACGGCCATCCGCGATGCCCAGCAGCAAAAGCTGCAGCTGGTGCAGGTGCGCGAACAACTGCGGCTGGTGGCGCCAGTCGAGGTCGCCAAGACCCAGGCTGAACTCGCCCGCGCCGAGGCCGCGCTGACCGAACCCCAGCAGGYCATCAACGCCTGCGTGCAGCAGCTCGCCCTGCTGCTGGGACAGCCCGAACCCGATCTGGCGTGGCTCACGCCCGGTCCACAACCGCGCCTGGGTGCCTGGCAGCTCACCACCGCACCGGCCGACATGCTGCGCGCACGTCCTGAAATCGCCAGCGCCGAAGCCGAAGTGCTGCGCGCCGCCGGCGAGTTGGGCATGAGCCGCGCGGACATCTATCCACATATCGGCCTGGGCGCGTCGCTGCAATGGTCGACCAATATTCTGTCCAACTATCGCGCGCACACCGGCGAAGCCATTTCCTCGTTCGGCCCGATCATCGATGTGCCCTTGTTCGACTGGGGGCAGCGCGTGGCCGCGGCACACGCCAAGGATCATGAGCTGAAGGCCGCCGTCTACGCCTATCGCCAGGCCGTGCTGCAAGGCGTGGCGGAAGCGGAAACGGCGATGGGCGACCTGGAGCAGTCGCGCACACGCGAGGACGCCACGCAGCGCGCCAGCGTGGCGCTGGACAGCAGCATCACCGCCCTGCGCAAGCGCGAGGAACTCAACCTGGGCAGCAAGCTCGACGTGCAGGAAGGCCTGATCGAAAACCAGCGTGCACAGCTTGAACTGGTCAGCGCCATTGCCGCGCGCGACCTCGCCTATGTCTCGCTTTACAAGGCCCTGGGTGGCGCAGCGATGCCCAACCCGCCGATGCCCAACCCGCCGCCTTCCGACGCACCCGTCGCAAAGGGCACGGACTGATGGTCGCGCTGGCACGTAAAACCCTGATCTACGAATGGCGCCGCTTTCTGCCGGCGATCCTCGCTGTCGGTTTCGCCGGCCTGCTGCAATTGCTGCAGGCCGCGCTGGTGCTCGGCATCTTCGGCAGCGCCAGCGTCTACATCACCGGTTCGTCGGCCGATTTGTGGGCCGGCTATCCGGGCACGCAGAGCGTGAACCTCGGCCGCTCGATTGATTCGGGTGTGGAAATGCGACTGCGCATGGATTCGGCCGTCACCGCGGTGGAACCGTTCCACTGGGTCGATGCCGACTGGCGTGGCCCCAGTGATACGGGCGGCGTGTCGG
This sequence comes from Dyella sp. 01N36, assembly GCF_056399745.1. Lineage (NCBI taxonomy): Bacteria > Pseudomonadati > Pseudomonadota > Gammaproteobacteria > Lysobacterales > Rhodanobacteraceae > Dyella > Dyella sp. 01N36. The sequence continues at coordinate 10,920 of NZ_JBFTRY010000019.1, read as the reverse complement.
TATTCGTGTCCGGCATCAATGCACGTCCCGACGGCATGTTGTTCGCGCATGCGCTGCCACCCGCCTTGCGTGCACGCTTGAACGAGCCTGATGCGGTGATCGTCGATCGCGCCGATCTGGACAGCCTCGGCGTGAAGGTAGGCGATAGCGCCGTCATCAACGGCCATCGCGTGCGTGTGGTCGGCGTGAGCAGCGGTCTGCGTGCGCTGGGTGGCGTGAACGTGGTGGCTTCGCTGGCCACGGCGGCCGAACTCGATACCGATCCATCCAATGCCAATCGCATGACGTATTTCGTGGCGAAGCTGCGCGACCCGGCTGCAGCCGACGATGTCGCGGCGCGCTTGCGCGGCAATGGTGCGTTCGGCAAGTACGACGTGTGGACCGCGCAGGATTTCGCCCGTCGCTCGCAGCTCTATTGGATGTTCGATACCGGCGCCGGCGCGGGCGTATTGTTCCTTGCTGGCATCGTGTTCCTGGTTGGCGCCGTGATCACCAGCCAGACCCTGGTCGCTGCAGTGATCGGTTCGGTGCGCGAATACGCCACGCTCAACGCCCTGGGCGTCGGCGTCGGTGCACTGCGTCGTGTCGTGATGGAACAGGCCTTCTGGGTGGGCGCGCTGGGCCTGGTCGGCAGCACCGTGCTCGGCGCCATCGCGCTGGCCATTGCGCGCAGCCGCAGCGTGCCGGTGGCGCTCGATCCGTGGACCACGCTGGCCTGCCTCGCGCTGGGCATGGGCCTGGCCATCGTCTCCGGTCTGGCCGCCATGCGCAGCTTGCGCCGCGCCGATCCCGCCACCTTGCTGAGGTAAGCGATGAGCGCGCAGCCACAGGCCATGCCCACGGTGTCGTTGCAGGCACGCAACGTCACCAAATCGTTCTCGTCGGGACCGATCCACCACACCGTGCTGCACGACCTCACGCTGGACGTGCACGCCGGCGAACTCACCCTCATCTCCGGACCTTCCGGCTGCGGCAAGAGCACGCTGCTCGCCATCCTGAGCGGCCTGCAGGCAGCCGACAGCGGCCATGTGATGGCGCTGGGACAGGACCTGGGCGTGCTCGGCATGCGCGAGCTCGAGCGCTTCCGTCTGCTGCACACCGGTTTCGTGTTCCAGGGTTTCAATCTTTTTCCGGCGCTCAATGCGCTGGAACAGGTGGAATTGCCGCTGAGCTATCTCGGCCTGGCACCCGRCGAAGCGCGCCGTCGCGCGGTGGCATCGCTGGAAGAAGTGGGCATGGGCCCGCGCATGGAGCTGCGCCCTTCCGAACTCTCCGGCGGCGAAAAGCAGCGCGTCGCGATTGCACGCGCGCTCGCCAAGGAGCCGGGCCTGTTGTTTGCCGACGAGCCCACCAGCGCGCTCGATGCCGCGAACGGGCAGATCGTCATCGATATGCTTCACCGCATCGCACGCACGCACGGCACCACCGTGTTGTGCGTCAGCCACGATCCTCGACTGGTTGGCCACGCGGACCGCGTGCTCGCCATGGAAGATGGCCGTATCCTTAGTGACCGTGTGCCCTCTGCGACATTGACGTCGGGGCACGAGGACCCTTCTGCATGACCTTGCGCCCGCTACATTCCCTGCTTGCCCTGGTGCTGGTGGCACCCGTGCTGGCTGCCTGCTCGCATGACGACAGCGGCAAGTCGACGTCGTCCACCGCACCCACTGCCACGTATGCGGCGGTGGCGCGCGGCCGTGTCGATATCGAAGGCGGCCTGCTCAAGCTCAGCATGCCGCGCGAAGGCGTGGTGGCCGACATCAAGGTCCGCGAAGGCGACCATGTGAAAAAGGGCCAGGTGTTGGCCGTGCTCGACACCAAGCCTGCGCAGCTTGCCGTGAGCGCGGCCGAAGCCGAACAGAAACAGGCGAGGGCCCAAGGCAGCTCGTTGGAAGCGCGCCTGAAGGCAGCACAGCAACGCGCCACGCGCCTGCAGGCAGCGGCGGCAGCCGGGGCTGGCGATGGGCAGAGCGCCGATGACGCCAGGGATGCCGCCACCCAGCTGCAGGGCGAACTCGACAATGTGCGCGCCGCCGACGCCATGGCTGCGCAGAAACTGGAAGCGGCGCGCTATGAGCTGGCGCAGCGCAGCCTCGTTGCGCCCGTGGACGCACAGATTGTCGAGCGCGACATCCAGCCCGGCGCCACGGTATCGCCGCAAGGCGGCGCGGCCTTCGTGCTGCTGCCCGAAGGCGCGCGCATCGTGCGTGCCGAACTCAACGAATCGTTTGTGAGCGCCGTGCACGAAGGCATGCATGCCCAGGTCGTTGATGACAGCGGCAGCGGCGTGCCGACGCTGGGCGCGCATGTGCAGCGCATCGGCACCGTGTTCGGTCCCAGTGCGCTCGAGGAAGATCCCCTCATTCGCGCCAACACGCGAACCGTCGAATGCGTGCTGGTGTTCGATGAAACGCCGCCGCCGTCGCTGCGCATCGGCCAGCGTGTGATCGTTCAGTTCGGCGACAACGCAGGCGCGCGCGCCAAACCTGGCGCGTGATCCGGATCGGCATGCTGCTGCGCCGTGTTGCCGCCAGTGCGCTGCTGTCCGGCTGCGCGTTGTGCTCGATCGCCAGCGCGGACGACGCGACCGAAGGCCCCAACATCATTCTCGGCGCGGGCGTGCAGCGCATGCCGGCCTGGCTCGGCTCCAGCGATCATCGCAACCAGGCCGTGCCTTATATCGATGCCGAGCTGCCCTGGCATATCACGCTGTCGACGCTCGATGGCCTCACCGTGGATTTCATCCATAGCGGCAAGTGGCGCGGCGGACTTTACGGCAACTACCTGTGGGGCCGCGACCGCGACGAACTCGGCCCCAGGCTGGGCGGCATCGTCGAGTCGCTATCGCCGCGCATCAACGGCGGCGGTTATCTGGAATACCAGGCCACCACGCAGTTCAGCCTGGGCGGCAATCTGGCGCACGACACGCAAGGCGCCGGCGCCTATCTCAACGTGTATGCGGACTACGACCTGCCCGTCATCGGTTATCTCAACCACAGCCTGGAGCTGCAATGGCAGGCGATGAACGGGCCGGCGATGCGTCGCTTCTTTGGCGTATCGCCCGATCAGGCCAGCAAGCTTGGCGTATCGCCATGGTCACCGAATGCCGGCGGCCAGCAGATCTCGCTCGAATACGACGCGTATATGCCCACCAGCATGCACACTGGCTTTGCCGTGGCGATCAATTACACGCGCTTGCTGGGCGATGCATCCGGCAGCCCGCTGGTGCGCAGCTATGGCTCGGCCAATCAGCTCACCACCACGTTGGCCTTCGTCTACCGTTTCTAAACCGGGAACAAGCGCTCCCCTTCAACGATCGTCGCGCGTCCAGATCTGGCCATCCACTTCATGCACCGGGAAACTGGCGATCGGTTCGTACGCGGGCGGACAGGTGACGGCGCCCGTGCGCACATCGAAGCGCGCACCGTGACGCGGGCACTCCACTTCGAAACCGTGCACCTCGCCGCCGGCGAGGTCGCCGCCATCGTGGCTGCAGACGTCTTCGATGGCGTAGAGATCGCCGTCGATGTTGTAGACGGCGATGGCCGTGTCGCCATCCCACACCACCTTGAATTCGCCCGGCAACATCTCGCTGCGCGTGCCCACGAAGATCCAGTCGGCGAGATTCATGCGAACACCTCGCCCAACGGCTTGCTCATGCACACGAAATGCAGGTCGTCGCGGCGCGGCAGGCCGCAGCGCTCGTCGCCATAGGGAAACGGCAACGTTTCGCCGGTGAGCTGGTAACCCCGGCGTTCGTACCAGGCGATCAGTTCGGCACGCTGCACGATCACCGTCATGCGCATGGCCGGCACCTGCCACGAGGCGTGCGCCACGCGCTCGGCTTCGGCCAGCAGGGCCCGGCCGATGCCGCCCATCTGCAGCTGGGGATTCACCGCAAACATGCCGAAGTACCCGGCCCCGCCCTGCCGTTCGATATGACAGCAGGCGAGCAGGACGCCATCGCGTTCGGCCAGCAAGATCTTGCTGCCTTCGCGACCGATCAGCTCGGACACGCTTTGCGCATCGGTGCGCTGCCCGTCCAGCAGGTGGCTTTCGGTGGTCCAGCCGCGCTGGCCGGATTCGCCGCGGTAAGCCGATTCGACGAGGGTCACCACGGCCGGCACGTCGGCGGCCGCAGCGGTGCGATAAAGGAGTTCAGACGCAGTCATCATCCCCACATGATACCGCTCGCTGTCGTCATCGCACCGCACAATGACCTTCGACACTGTCGGCTCCCTGACACCCCTGCCTAGCCTGTGGATTGGGGCCGAGCGCCCTGCGTATGACCACGACCGGATGCACGCCATGCATCCCACCAGGGAGAATCCATGAAGAACCGCATTGTGAAACCGCTCGCGCTGGCCGTGGGCCTGGCTCTGTGCACCGGCGCGCTGGCCGCCCCCGGCGGCTCCTTCGACGTGAAGGAACTGGATACCAACAAGAGCGCCTGCAACGACTTCAACGGCTTCGTCAATGCGAAGTGGCTCGCCGCCAATCCGATTCCCGCCGACCGCACGCGCTGGGGTTCGTTCGATGCGCTGCGCGAAGACAGCCTCAACGTGCAGCACAGCATCGTCGACAAGGCCGCCAAGAATGTCGCCAGCGCGCAGCCAGGCTCGATCGAACAGAAGATCGGTTACTTCTACGCCTCGGGCATGGATGAAGCCGCCATCGAAAAGGCCGGCTACGATCCGATCAAGCCGGAGCTTGCGCGCATCGACGCGCTGAAGAACAGCAAGGACGTGGTCGCCTATATCACCGACAGCTACGCCCGCGGCAACCCGGTGACGTTCCGCTTCTTCGGCAACGCGGACTTCAAGGATTCCAGCCGCCAGATCGCCTATGCCAACCAGGGCGGCCTGGGCCTGCCGACGGCCGATTACTACAGCAAGCCGGACTTCGAAAAAATCCGCACCGCTTACGTGGCGCATATCGCGCGCACGCTGCAGCTGGTGGGCGTGAGCGAGGCCGAGGCACAGAAGCAGGCCAAGGCCGTGATGGCGTTCGAGACACGCCTCGCCGCCGCCTCGCTGGTGCCGACCGAACTGCGCCAGCCGGAAAACCGCTATCACTTCGTCAGCATCGCCGACGCCGACAAGGCGACGCCGCACTTCGAGTGGGCCGCCTTCTTCAAGGCCCAGGGCGCGGACGTGAAGGATGGCTTCTCGCTCTCGCAGCCGAAGTATTTCGCCGAGTTCGACAAGATGCTGGCCGACGTGCCCGCCAGCGACTGGCAGGCGTATCTGCGCTTCCATGCGATCGATGAGGCCGCGCCGTATCTCTCCACGCCGTTCCAGCAGGAAGACTTCGCCTTCAACGCGCAGACGCTCAACGGCCAGAAGGAAATGAAGTCACGCTGGAAGCGCACGCTCGACAGCGTGGAAGGCGGCATGGGCATGGCGCTGGGCCAGCTCTACGTGGCGCAGACCTTCTCGCCGGAATCCAAGGCGCGCGCCGAACAGCTGGTGGGCGATCTGCGTGCGGCCTACAAGAACCGCATCGAAAACCTGCCGTGGATGAGCGAAGCGACCAAGAAGAAGGCGCTGGAAAAGTGGGCTACCTTCACGCCGAAGATCGGCTATCCGGACAAGTGGCGCGACTGGGCCGGCCTGACCATTCCCAGCGGCAACAGCTATTTCCAGAACGTCCAGGCCGCCGACAAGTTCAACTACGACTACATGGTCGACAAGATCGGCAAGCCGGTCGATCGCACCGAATGGGGCATGACGCCGCAGACGGTGAACGCGTACTACAACTCGCTGAAGAACGAGATCGTGTTCCCCGCTGCCATCCTGCAGCCGCCGTTCTTCGACGCCAAGGCCGATGACGGCCTGAACTACGGCGGCATCGGCGCCGTGATCGGCCACGAAATGGGCCACGGCTACGACGACCAGGGCAGCAAGTTCGACGCGAAGGGCAACAACGTCAACTGGTGGACCGACGAAGACCGCAAGGCCTTCGAAGCACGCACCGACCGCCTCGCCGACCAGTTCAATCACTACGAAGCGCTGCCGGGCAAGTTCGTCAACGGCAAGCTGACCATGGGAGAGAACATCGGCGACCTGGGCGGCCTCAACGCGGCGTACGACGCGCTGCAGATGGCGCTGGCCCGCAACCCGGCCGAAGCAAAGAAGAAGATCGACGGCTACACGCAGGACCAGCGCTTCTTCCTCAACTGGGGTCGCGTCTGGCGCGGCAGCATCCGCCCGGAAGCGCAGCTCACCCTGCTCAATACCGATCCGCACGCACCTGCGCAGTTCCGTGCCATCGGCGCCCCGTCGAACATGCCGGCCTTTGCACAGGCGTTCCAGTGCAAGGCGAACGATGTGATGGTGCGTTCGGCCGACAAGCAGGTGAAGATCTGGTAACGGCTATCGCCTGGTAAGCGAGCAAAGCGCCGCGGTCATGCCGCGGCGTTTTCGTTGGTGTGGCAAGCTAGTCGCAACATGTCATGCGTATGGCCTATCGAGGAGGCGTTGCCATGAGACATGCCATCACGGCCCTGCTCGCCTGCGCGCTCGCAGCGTGTGCCACGCCACCACCCGCTCCACCCGTCGCGGGCAAGGCCGGCCTCGCCAACCCCGCGTCGACCTATTGCGTGCAGCAAGGCGGGCGGCTCGATCTGCGCAAGGACGCCGCCGGCAACGTCAGYGGCATCTGCGTCTTCCAGGATGGACGGGCGTGCGAGGAATGGGCGCTGTTCCGCGATCACCAATGCGTCGCGCCGAACATGGCCAAGCCCTGACGCCACCGCTTCACATCAGCAGCTTGCGCACCTTGAGCAGCGCGGTCACGAAGGCGTCGATCTCTTCGCGCGTGTTGTAGAGCTTGAACGGGCTCCCGGTGTGGCGCTAACCGCCGGAGGCGAAACCTCCGATATTCGGTTTATCACCGCCATCGAGCAATCGCCGACCGCCTACGTCCTCAGCGGATAGAGGCAGGCGGAAGCACCTTTCGTAGAGCGACTTCAATTGCCATAATCGGGAAAAGCGAAGTACACGGACCAGGCCTTGATCAAACAGGGTCGGCATCTCACGACTGATTAGCCAGACTGCTTTGAGGATGTCGCCGCTTGAGCCGTTCAATGTCACAGGGCAAGGTGCTCCTGGTCTTTGGTACCCGTCCGGAATGCCTCAAGTTGGCAAGCGTCCATCGAGCGCTCAAAGCACTCGGGAGTTGCCATTCGATCGTCATGAACAGCGGCCAGCATGAAGCCGTGGTCGACCGGATCTTGAAGCAATTGGGGATTGATTGTGACATCCGGAAGTCACAGGTGGCAGGCACCTCTCTCTTCGATCATGTTCGCAAACTGAGAGCAAACATCCGCTCTGCGGCCACTGAAATTGGAGCGGATGTTCTGGTAGCCCAGGGCGACACGGCTACCGCTTACGCGGCGGCCATGGCTTCTCGCGATCTAGGCATCCCCCTTGCCCACATCGAAGCAGGACTCCGAACGGATCATCCGCATCATCCTTTTCCCGAAGAGCATTTTCGCAGAAAGATCAGCCGGATCGCGTCGATGCATTTCGCGCCGACGAAATTGGCGGCCACCAATCTTCGCAGTGAAGGCATTTCGCCTTCGCGCATCGTCCGTTCCGGAAATACGATCATCGATCTGTTGCGCGACGAACTGGAAAAGGGGGAAGCGCCGCTCCCCCTTCCCGTTGAACCAGAACAACGCGTTGTCACGCTGACGCTGCATCGCCGTGAAAATCGGGGCCATGGTATTCGTGAGGTCAGCACGGCGCTGAAACGGCTGGTCAGTACGCAACGCGACCTCATCGCCGTCTGTCCCATGCCTGCAAACCCCATGACGCGGACACAACTCTCCCATCATTTGGCCGGGCACGATGGCGTCTTCCTGACTGAATCTCTCGAGTACGCATCCTTCATCGCACTTCTGCGGCGCTCTGCGCTGGTCATCACTGACTCTGGCGGCATACAGGAAGAAGCTCCTCATCTCGGCACCCCCACCCTCATCGTGAGACGGAACACCGAGCGAGTCGAGGAGGCGGCCCTGGGCAGTTCCACCCTCATCAAGGCAATAACAGCGCACGACATCTATCTGGCGGCTCTGCGCATCCTTGCCGCCCCTCGCGCCAATGGCATGCCCTTCACCGAATCATCCCCCAATGGGGACGGCCGCGCGGGCCAGCGTATAGCCGTCCATCTGGCGACATTGGCGCGAGCAGCATCCCCCTTGGAAGAGCCTCAAAGTCATTCTCTCTATGCGCATCAATCCAATTGATACAGCGACCCAGGAAGCCGCCCGGGCTGCCAGCTCACGTCTGCGCAGCTGGCTTCTCCATGGCCCCGCTCAAACGCAAGACGGCGCTCATGCCGGCGGCGTCGCTGGAAGCGTCGACGAGCGGAAGGGCGCGAGTTATATCTATGCCGAGATCTCGGGCTACTACTTACTTTGGTTGGCAGGATTGGGCGATTCGGCTCCCATCCCTCTGGTCGCTGACCGCGCAACCCGCTGCCTGGACTGGATTCAGCGAGAATTCTCAGGCGCTGCCAATCCAGCAACACGCATCCCGTTGCACGATGCACCTGCCGACTGGCGCAATCAGGCTGAATTCTTCTTCGACCAAGCCATGGTGCTACGTGGCGCCCTGGCTATACGAGCACGAAACATCGCTCACGTGAGCGACGAGCTGCTGGCGAACCTGATGTCGAAGTTGTCGCTGTTTACACACGACGGATGCGTCGAAGCGGTTCGTCCGCATACGGATGCAACGTCAGTGCCTGTGCGCTGGTCGACGACATCGGGCCCATTCCTGTTGAAGGCGACTGCTGCCGTCGATCTCGCGACTGACCTCGCCTTCCGGCCTCAATCCTTGCTCGCCGCATGCAGGGCGCATCTTGAACGATGCGGTCATACGGGTTTTTCGGCAATGTCAGACATGCTCCACCCCTCGCTTTATTTCGCGGAGGGACTACTCCGATACGGAGCCCGGGAACGGGAGGCAGCTAGCCAGATCGTTTCGAAGTGTCTGCTCCTGCAGCGAATGGATGGCGCCATGCCGGAGACATTCCCCTCCGACATCGGCGAGGGTGAAAATACCCATCGAAACGACGTGGCGGCACAGGCACTTCGACTCGGACTGTTGCTTGGTCACAAACAAGAAGACCCAGCGAGCGAAGTCCGACTCGAGAAGCTGGCAAGACTCCTGTCCACCAGAGTGGACGCCTTGGGAAGAATCGCTTTCGACTCGGACGCTCAAACCCATGAAGCGAACACCTGGACGGCGATGTTTGCAGAGCAGGCCCTGCGCTGGTACTCCGAACCAGACTCTAATCACCATGTCATGTGCGCCGAGCTCCTCGTATGAGGTCCAGGGCCAGCGGTCTGCGTCACTGGTGGACACAGCCATGGATGTGGCGATTCATCCCCCTTTATATCTGCCTTCGACTGGCCGATTTCCTCGCATCGCGGCCCTCCTCCTGGCCGCGACGCGAAGTACATGGCAGTCACACCCCCGGCCTCAGCGTCGTCATTGCCGAACGCGGTACGCCGGACCTGCTCAAGCAGACACTGGAAGCTCTGAGACGCGCGTGCGCAGAAATCCAAGAGCCATGCCAGGTCATCGTGCTGATCAACGGCGTCAGCCAATCCGACTACACCAGCCTGCAAGAAGAATTCACCGCGGTAACCTGGCGCCACGTACGCGATCCGCTCGGTTACGGACGAGCGATAAGCGCGGGCCTGGAACTGGTAGAGCATGATTGGTGCTATCTGCTCAACAGTGACATGGTTCTGGCCCCCGACGCCCTCAAGCAGATTCTCGCTTATCGCCGGCCCGAGGTATTCGCCGCCGCATCTCAAATATTTTTTGTGGACCAGAAGCGCCGGCGAGAGGAAACGGGCTGGACAGACTTCCACGGCAACACTGGGCACCCGGAAATCTACGATAGAACGCCCGACGATGGCCCGCTCATCCGTGCCCATATTTACGCCGGTGGTGGGTCGTCCCTATATCGAACGGATGTTTTGCGTCGTTATGTCTGCGACGCAAGTGACTATTCGCCGTTCTACTGGGAGGACGCCGATTGGGGCGCCAGAGCCTGGGCAGACGGTTGGCAAGTACTGTTCTGCCCCGACTCGCATGCATATCACCACCATCGCAGCACCATCGGCAAGTACTACGACGATGCGCAGATCGAACGCATCGTCCGCCGCAACGCCGTCTTGTTCGATCTGCGCAATGCTTTGACCGGACACCTCCCTGGCGCGCAACTGCATCGAGTTGCTGCATTGCCCGCAGCGAGTCGTCGCGAGCTCGCCGGAATTGGCGTCGCCCTGCGCGCATTGAAGGCACGACTAGCGGTCGCCAAGGCACGTTCCCGCGGGTTTGCTTATGAACGCCTATGCACGGATGAATGGCACGCCCCCATGCCGCCGGCGAACCACCAGCGACGTCCGCGACTTCTTCTGGTATCGCCGTTTGCTCTGTATCCGCCGGCGCATGGTGGGGCCAGGAGAATTGCAGAGATCATCAGAAGAATATCCCTGCGATTTGACGTGATCCTCCTTTCCGACGAACGATCCTCTTATGGCGAAGATTCGCGCGAGTGGTTCTCGGAACTCTACGCAGTACACCTGGTCGAGGGCCGCGGAGACATCGAGGGCGAAGCTGCCCTTGCCATGACTGACCGAATGAATCGACATGCCTGGCCGGGACTGCGGTCAGAGCTGCGCCGTCTTATGGCGCTTTATTCGCCTGACATCGTGCAGATCGAATTCATGGAACTCGCGCAGCTGGTGGAGGAACGTGATCGTGACTCGCATTGGATTCTGACCTTGCACGATGTCGAACCCGGTAGCTCATCAGCGACTGGCTTTCGGAATGAATTGCTCCCTCAATATGACGGAGTGGTCATATGCACCGATGATGACCGGCGCCTGCTCGATCC